>JAGQUY010000177.1 GCA_020438245.1 Bacteroidota bacterium | reverse complement strand
CGGTTAAGGAATCCATCGATAGGCGAAGCTTAACTGCAGCGAGAACAGATTCTTTGAAATACTTCGCTGCTATATCCGGCTCCGGATCATAGGTCAAAAAAACTGAATGGCCAGTGTCATAAGATCTGTCTATCAACGCGTTGATCATCGCAACGTACTTCGATTGGATAAATTTTCCGTCGTATGGATCACCATTCTCAAAAGGCTGAATGGCTTTCAGAAAATCGTCAACTTCCCGTCGCGCAAGATCCAGAAAATCAGCATGGTGGTCGTGAAGACTTTGAATATACCAGCTTCTTCGAAGCAATTCCTGATCTATCACCATGATGTCCGTTCGTCGATCTTCCACGAGTTGATAGTAGTTTAAAGGAAAAATAAATGGATCCCAGTTGACAAAAACCACCGAGTGGTCGGGCACGACGTGGAACAGGTTGTTCACGTAGTCCTCAGTGAAAACATAGTTGCTCATGTCCACTCGCTTCAAATTCCGATAGATCGTTCCGGCAGGAAGAATGGAGAATAGAAGGACTGCAGGAACAAGGGACGACGGTTTTCTCCAAAAATGCTCCGCGATAAGGAACAGGCAAAGGCTGAGGACGAGCGTGAGGACCATATAGGAGGGGATGTAGAAAACCGACACGAGCGCCTTGTGTTCCGCATTCACGACCGGATTCGCAGTGGCGACATCGAAGTTAGTAAGAAAAGTCGTGAGTGGCCCAGTGAAACCAAAAAGCAGCAAGGTGAGCCATGCCAGTCTGCGATGTCTTCGGAACAGCCAGGTCACACCGACAAAGACCAGTAAGAAGACAAACGGGACCCACTGATCCTGGATAAGCTGTCCGTACGCTCCAAGTTGCGCAAAGAACTTTCTCAGCGATTGCGATTCATTGAGTTGATACTGGTGTCTCATCACGACTCGAAGAAAATTGGTCAGATTTTCAGGATTTCCCCAGTCCATAACCGGATTTCGTGAGGATGCAATGGGCAAATACAGGTAAGGGAGCAGTCCT
Organism: Bacteroidota bacterium; assembly: GCA_020438245.1. Taxonomy (GTDB): domain Bacteria; phylum CLD3; class CLD3; order SB21; family SB21; genus JAGQUY01. The sequence goes on along the minus strand of JAGQUY010000177.1, from coordinate 2,778 downwards.
GCGGCCATGCAGCCCGTGCCTTTGAGAAATCTGGGTCCGCTCCATAAGAAAGGACGATCGATGATCAAAACATAAATCATGAGCGCGGGAACCAAAAGAACGGTCGTCGGATGGTTGGAAAGCGCCAGTCCCAGAACAAAGCAAAGGAGATAAAAAAGTCGGACCCGGCGCTCTTCAGTCATTTCACAAATCCACTGCACTACGAGCCACAGAATTGCGCCAACGAAGGCCGTATGGAGTCCATACACTTCCGTGATGATTGATTGTTCCCAATTTTCAAACGACACCGCAAACAAAACACCGCAACTGACAGCACATGTGAACACCAGCCATTTTGATTCCTTGGATTTCTTGAGCGACTGCAGTGCTTCAAACGTCGCCCAAGTAAGAAAAAGTGCGCCCAGAGCGGAGAAAAAGGCCGATGCCAGGTTTATGCGGTAGGCAATATTGCCAATAGGCAGATAACTGAAAAGATGGGATAGCATGGTAAAAAGGGGATATCCAGGCTCGTGAGGGACGCCCAAGCGGTAGGCCGCTGAAATGAGTTCACCACTATCCTCAAAAGTCACAGTAGGGGCAAGCGTGAAAATATACAGACCTATGGCACAAAGAAATGTCAACACGCCGGCAGAGTAATACGATGCAGTGCGAACTCGTCTTTGAACTTGTTGTTTCTTAACGATTTTCATACATTGGATTTAGTAGATTTCGTCCAAATTAAGCAGCAAACCTCTGATATTCAATTAATTATCGCCTAGTGTGATATACGTCACAACATGGCCGTCACAAATCATTTATTATACTTAGTTTAGTCGATTCAAAGGAGTTGAAATCATGCGATTTACATCCGCACTGTTGATTGTGTTCACCTGTTTTGTGGCTTGTGAGGAAACCACGGAGTCGAGTGGTCCTCCGGCGGATGTTCGCTGGGCCGATGCTGTTCTTGGGTTTTCCTCTGAATATGATTCGACAGAATGGAATGCGGGTCAAATGTTGGGCGAACCCGACACCTATCCTGATTATGGTGATATTGAGACGGCTTGGACCTCCGAGTTGAGAGATGGTATGCGCGAATTTGTCGAGCTTGGATTTAATGCCCATCCGGCACCTGCTTCGTCGATTGCCATCTTCGAAACCTACAATCCTGGATTCGTTGATACGATCTATGTGAAAAACCCCAACACAGGTGGATGGGATATTGTGTGGCAGGATACTGCGGCTGCTGCCGGGGATTCTTCCAGAATATTCGTTGTAAATTTTCCCTTGACTTCATTCAATGTGACCCAAGTGCGAATAGCGATGGACATGACGGCGGTAATCGGATGGAATGAGATTGATGCAGTGGCGATCGATAACGAGCCCATTCCTTCCAAACCGGATTCTACGTGGAACGCTGCATATCGCTAACGGGTATTGGTTATTATCAGTACGTTCTGCGTGAAATGGCTGAATGTAAAGCTTGACTAAGCTCAGCTTTTTGAATATTTTGAGGCATTGCGTCTCCTCAACCATCGTCTCGGACTTCAACGATCACGAGCCGGACGACGCACAACTTCGCTGACTACTAAATCATTGTTCTAGAAAATAGAATCCAAAAACACGGTATTCTATGACGTTCAGTAAAATGAATGGCGGGCAGAGCTTTTTTACGCTTTGGATGAACCCACTGTCGTTCGGTATTGATGATGATTGTAACGTCGCGTACGAGTCGATTTAGAAAATTTGAAACAAGAATATATTCATATTTGGAGATTACCGATGAGATCATTGCTACGATCTTCTTCGAAGCCGACAGTTACAAAAAACCCTTTTGCCCTGGAAGCAGCAGTTCGCGCAATTTGCTTGGGTATTGAATTACTGCTGGGCCGTGTTACCAAGTTGGTCCCATTCGCCATTTTTGTTTGCTTGCTGGGGTTGACCCAAGGAGACGAATTGCGTGCGCAGTGGTCGACCAGCCCGACGGTCAACAACGCCGTTTCCACGCCCGCTGGTGACCAAAGATATCCACAGACAGTTAGCGACGGCGCGGGAGGCACTATCATTGTATGGGAAGACAGCAGATCCGGCACCGCCGATATTTATGCACAACGTTTGAACGCGTCGGGCGTTGCGCAGTGGACTGCGAATGGAGTTGTGATTTGCAATGCAGCCAATATTCAAGGCGGCCCGAGGATCATCAGTGACGGGGCCGGCGGTGCCATAATTACGTGGTATGATCTGCGGAACGGGGGAGGCAACTACGACATTTATGCCCAGCGCGTCAATTCGAGCGGCACTGTCCAGTGGACAGCCAACGGCGTTGTGATCACTTCGGCTGCCAACAGTCAAACAAGCCCACGAATCGCAGGCGACGGTTCCGGCGGTGCCATCATCGCGTGGACGGATCTGAGAAATGGAACGGACAACGATATTTTTGCACAACGGATAAATTCCAGCGGCGTGACTCAGTGGACGGCCAACGGCGATACCGTATGCGTTGCTCCATTTTCTCAGGCGATCGGCGGGATTGTTTCGGACGGCGCATCGGGGGCGATCATCGCATGGGAGGATATGCGAAACGGCGTAGACAACCGGATGTACGGTCAACGCATCAACGGTGCCGGGGTTTCGCAGTGGACGTCCAACGGTATAGCCCTCGGCACGGGCACCGGCAACCAGGATACACCAGGCATTGAAGCGGATGGTTCTGGCGGCGCGTTCATTGCGTGGCGAGATCTGAGAAACGCGGATTACGATCTCTACGCACAGAGAGTAAATTCCGCCGGGTCACTACTCTGG
>JAGQUY010000176.1 GCA_020438245.1 Bacteroidota bacterium | reverse complement strand
GAATGCGGGTACGAGTCACCCGTTCCCTTTTGGCAGTGCCCTGAATGTTACGCCTGGCGCGGATTGAACGATGTCTGATGGCGGCCGGCGATCATCGGCCTATTAACTCGTTTTCATGAAGGTTGAAATGAAGAATACCCTATTGTTTCTATTCACGTTTCTGGTTTGCAATTCCGCCCTCCGGCCCCAAGAGACGGATGAACTGAGCACCTGTATCAAGTTGTGGAATGACGAACAAATCGACGAATTGGAAGCGCTAATCCCGAAACTGAAGTCCAAGTTTCCCGACAAACCGGAGTCTGTTTTTCTTCAAGCGGTCTTTGAGACGGATGGTGACGCTGCTGCCGAAACGTATGAGAAGCTTCTCGTAAAATATCCAGATCATCTCTTTGCCGATGCGTGTTTGTTTCGTTTGATCCAGTTTGACTATGCAAGGGCCGCCTATGAGACGGCAGGTCAACGTGCACAGGTTCTGAAAAACGAATTCCCAAAATCCCCCTATGTCGGACGAACAGAGTCCATGTTCGCCGGCTTGTCTGCGGAAGTCAAACTTACGGACGCGGAGACTCTGCCGGTCAAACCCTCCGGCAAATATCGGCTACAGGTAGGAGCTTTTGGACAACTGAAAAATGCCGAAGAACTGAGGGACAAACTGAAAGCCGGCGGATATAACGTCGAATTTTCCGAGAAGACGGTGAACAACCAAACGCTCACCCTGGTATGGGTTGGACCCTATGCGACACGGGACGATGCATCCAAAGAGGGGGCTGAGTTAAAGAACAAATTTCAACTTACCTTCACGATTGTCGAAAAATAATTCCATCCGTTCCTTTCTTGCCATCGAAGTCTCTCCCGAGGTCCGATCTCATCTGGCAGATTGCCAAAACTCGATCCGGCCAATTCTGAAGGATGTTCGCGCAAGCTGGGTCAACCCTTCGAATATTCATCTTACCCTGAAATTCCTGGGCGATCTGTCGCAAGAAACCATCGCGTCGATAGCCAAAATCAACCAAGCCGGTGTTCCGTCTTTTGATCTAACGCTCGGTGAGATCGGTTTTTTCCCAAACGTTCGACGACCGCGGGTAGTATGGTGCGGATATGCAGGTTCGCCGGAATTGAAATTACTGGTTGATCGGTTGGAAGTTCAGATGGAGAAACTCGGATTCAAACGGGAAATGCGTCCGTTCAAAGCTCATTTGACGCTGGGCCGATTTCGCGAGCAGCTGCGTTTGACCGATGAATTGATTGAATTGTTGGGAGCAGTGTCACAAAGATTTGCCAAACCGATTTCGCATCGGGTTGACAGAGTCGTTCTTTTCAAGAGTACGCTCAGCTCTGCCGGATCGATCTACAGTCCGATGCATTCGTTTTTGTTGGGTGAGTTGTAGCCAGAAGTCATCGCGTGATGAGCGCCCAAAGCCCGGCAGCAGATAAAAGCGATCCCCCGGCGTACTTCAAACCTTTTTGCGCCGACGGAGATTCAACAAACCGGCGGGCCGATGATGCAAAAACCGCATACAGAATTGTATTCAGGGCGGCCATCAAGACGAACGTACCACTCAAGATCCACAACTGCATCGTAACCTGATCTCCGGGTTTTACAAACAACGGCAAAAACGCAATGAAGAAAACAATTCCTTTCGGATTCAGTGCAGTGACCAGATAGGTTTGGAAAAAAACGTTTCGCCGGCTCCGATTTTCCATCGTTTCATCTTTTTGTGATGACACCCCTTTGCGGAACAGACTGATTCCCAAATAGAGCAGGTAGAGTCCGCCGATCGTTTTTACAACGGTAAACCACCAGGCAGAGGAGGCAAGAAGAGGGCCCAATCCAAGTACAGAAAGACACAACGCGGTAGAATCGCCGAGCGCGACGCCGGCAACCAAGGCCGCATTGGCCCGTTTGCCATGACTCAATGCATACCCGATGACCGTAAGAATCGTCGGGCCCGGCACGACAAGCAAAACGGCCGATGTCGAAACAAAAGCAAGCCAGACAGTGAGGGACATAATTACTCCGGGTGTTCATCGATCGGAGAAATCTAGAATGATTTTATTCAAAGAAAATCATTATTTTTGCAGAGTACCAACAGTATATACATTGAAGATCGCGAAGTCCGTTAAGCAATGACCATCGTTTCTGTAGAAAGCAAGATCCGGCGTAAGCAATGGAAAATTCTTCTTACCCTTTCCAACGGCGAGATACTTGAATTGGACCCTGACGCTTTCGCATCCTTCAATCTCCATTCGGGCGACATGCTGGATGAGAGCACGAAAGAATCTCTGCTCCTGGCAGACCAGCAAAAAAGAGGTCTCCAGCAGGCGCTCCGTTGGCTGGCCGTTCGTCCCCAAGCCGGCGGCGAGCTCAGGAGGCGTCTGAACCAAAAGGGCTTTGCCCAAGTGGCCGACAACATAATTGAAAAACTGAGAAGTCAGGATTACATCAATGACGACGATTTTGCGCGGCGCTATGTAAAGACCCGTCTGCTCACAAAAAACATCGGGCGAAGAATGATTGAAGCGGAATTGAAAGCCAAAGGAATAGCAGAGGTCTCCATTGAACGGGTTCTCGATGAACTCATGGATTTGGAAACGACGCTGAGGTTGGCGAAAAAGGCGGTTTCCAAAAAAATGGCCCTCTTGAAAAAACTGGATCCCGCCAAAAGGAAGCACAAAATATACTCGTTTCTACTGCAACGCGGGTTCGATTCTGAAATCATCGCACAGGTACTCAAAGAGGAGGGCTTGTAGGTTATCTTTCAATAATGGAAAGGAACTCCTCCGACCGCAAATCATTCTCAAGTTCATGGAGGGATTGACAATACGCCTTGTTCAATTCAACCTCCATTTGGCTCGTCAGAAAATACACCACTCTGAGATCGCTTTCTTTGGAAATCTTCTTCGTCCAAACAACGTCGGAATCCTTCTTCAAGCGGGCGATAATTTCGACGCGGCCAATCACTCTTCCTTTTACTTCATACCACTTTGCGGGAATCTGAACGGCCCGGATTTTAGAAACTGCAACTTCCAGAACCCTGTTTGTTTCCGAATCCTCGGCACAATTAAATCCTGCGTTTTCCAAAATTGCCTTCACGTCCATGGCAAGCGTCGTTGAGGGACTGCGTCCCTCAACGTGGACCGGCAAGTCGTCCAATCCGCTTCCAAAAAGTTTTCCGACTACAAGCGGATTCGGGTCCGGCAGGTTGCGCACCAAGACCGGCTTCGAGGAAAGCGGCCCGGATGGTTGAACCGCCGCATGTCGGGTATCACAGCCAAATTGGACCGTCGGTTTTCGAGTCGCAACCCGGTCGTCAAAGGCCTCGCGACTTCCGGTACATGCGGCGAGCACAAAACCATACAGAAAAAAAACCGGAATCAGAAAATTCCGATTCCGGTAAGCCAGTTTGAGTAAAGCGGCGGAAGTCGCCATGTTTGTTCCGGGCTTGTTTTGTTTATTTGACCAGTTTAGCGTTCAACTTGATCTCAACAGAAGCGAGTGCTTGCGAAACGGGACATCCGGTCTTCGTGCCGGCTGCGATTTCCTGGAATTTTGCCTCGTCAACACCCGGTACTTTTGCCTCGCTGGTCAGCTCAATCAAGGTAATCTTGAATCCCGCATCAACTTTGTTGATGAGAACTTTTGCAGTCGTATGCACACTTTCGGGAGAAAAGCCGGCTTTGGCTAGTCCTGCAGAAAGCGCCATCGAAAAACAGCCGGCGTGCGCTGCGGCAATCAATTCCTCCGGATTTGTACCCGTGCCTTCTTCGAATCTTGAAGAGAAGTTATATTGCCCGTCGAAGGCTCCGCCTCCGAATTTCATGTTTCCTTTGCCC
>JAGQUY010000175.1 GCA_020438245.1 Bacteroidota bacterium | reverse complement strand
AACGAAGAACACTATCGGGAACTGACCTCCCGAACGTACGGAGGAGATATTTCCACGCGCATCTGCCAGGAAATTGCTATCGGCATCGGCGGAGTTCGGTTGCTGAGAAGCCTCGGCGTCAAACCGCGCGTGTTTCACATGAACGAAGGCCACAGCGCTTTTCTGGCACTTGAACTGGCCCGTGAACGTATGCTTGAAGGAGCCAACGTGGACGATTCCTTTGAGTGGGTAAAGAAGCACTGCGTGTTTACGACACACACACCCGTCCCCGCCGGTCACGATCGGTTCACTCTGGAACTCATGAAGTTCACCTTCGCCAGCTACAGTGCCGTACTGGGTCTTTCCGTCGAGAAAATTATGGAATACGGGCGCGTCAACCCTCAGGATCAGCAGGAAACCTTCTGCATGACGGTATTTGCGCTCAAGATGTCCAGGGCCTGCAATGCGGTCAGTGAGCTTCACGGTCACGTCACAAAAAAAATGTGGAAGCCATTGTATCCCGATCGGGAAGAAAAGGACGTCCCCATCACCCATATTACCAACGGCGTTCATATTCTGGGTTGGATGAACCATCTGACCCGACGCTTTTGGAGGCGATTCCTTGGCGAAGACTGGGAATACCATATTATGCAGGGCGATTTTTGGGAAAAAGTCTCGGACCAAAACTTCATTCCGGATGACGAAATTTGGGCCCTTAGGTACAGCCAACGAAGATTGATGATAGAATTTGTTCGCCACCGGATGAAAGAACAACAACGGCGTTGGGGTGGCGACACGGCACGGGTGTTTGACACCTTTCTTTCGCCGGATGCATTGACGATTGGGTTCTCCAGACGCTTTGCCACGTACAAACGCGCGCCCTTGATTTTTTCCAACCTTGAAAAAGCGATAAAACTCTTCAATGATCCGGATCGGCCTCTGCAAATTGTCTTTGCCGGAAAAGCTCATCCAAAGGACGACAATGGAAAAGCGCTGATCAAACGGATCATTGAATTGAGTCGCCATCCTCAGTTTTTCGGAAAGATCGCATTTATCGAAAATTATGACATCAATGTGGCGCGCTATCTGGTGTCGGGCTGTGATGTTTGGCTGAACACCCCCCGCCGACCCCTTGAAGCCAGCGGCACCAGCGGACAAAAAATTGCGATACACGGCGGACTAAACCTCAGCATCCTCGACGGTTGGTGGCGTGAAGGATTCGATGGAACCAACGGCTTTGCAATCGGCAAGGACGAACATCCGGACGACCAAGCAGAACAGGATAGACTGGACGAGGAAAACCTCTATGCTACCCTTCAGAAGGAAGTGATTCCGGCATTCTATAATAGGGATGGCAACGGCATACCCAGGTCATGGATTCAAAAAATTAGAAGAGCCATGCAGTCCTTGATACCTGTGTTCAATACAGACAGAATGGTGGCAGACTACGCCAGCCGGATGTACAAAGAACATTAGGCACGTACCGGGTTGGCATATATCCGATCCACCGCTCGATAGGCGCTTTCACAGGCACTTTCAATTGTGCATGGCAACTCGGGGATCGTCCAATCACCGGCAATAATCAATCCCGGAACGGTCGGGATCTTGTTCAGGCCCGAGATGGAGACTGTCGCCCGTCGTTCGCGCAGCAGCAATACTCGTTCGATCTCTCCAGGGTCAATCCGAAGCAAGTCCGTGAGTTCTTGTCGAACCAGTTTTTCCAATTCTTTCTTCCCCAAATCATCCAACTCGTTTGCGGCACTTACCGTCACGGCTCCAAGTCGGGGGCCCTTCCATGTAATCCATTGCACAGTCGTGCCTATGCAGCCAGTCAGGGGGGCAGAGACGTTCTGGTCTTTTGCAAACCAAACATAGCCTGAGAGTATTGACGACACTTTATACGGAATTCCCAAATCGCTTCGAAGAAGGGTGTCCAAATTCCATGGCGGAACAGTTGAGACGACAAAATCAAACGTATCGCTCTCCCCTCCTATACTTACGGTTGCGCTGGAAGAATCAAATTTCCATGATTCGACCTTGCTACCCAAGCGAATTGTGGCTCCGGCTTTCGACAAATAATTCATGGCAGGATTAACGATAAGCGTTGACAGACCCGCAGAGCTCCAAAGAAATGAACTCGAGTTCCCGCTTCCAAAGAAAACTTTTTTCAAAACTGTCGCAAATTTTGTCCCAACCGCATTCTCCATTGACTCATTCATCACCGCGAGGCAAACTGGATTCCAAAAGTATTTTTTTACCGTTCGTGGCTGCCCGGGTCGATCGAGCCAATCCTTCACGCATTCGTCCGGAAAAGGTTTGACCCTTCCCGCTCGACTTAACCCAAGCAACAAGTACATACGATCAAGGAATCCCAGATGTCGTTGCCTTAAAAGGGCCAGGGCCAGGCTGATCTTGCTTCCGTTTGCAACACGCAGGGAACTCAATTCCTGATCACGCTCCCGCCACTCGATATCCAGCGGCTTCTCGGTCAATCGGGTGTATACCGAGATCAACTCCAAGAAACTTCGGGTCCGCAAATAACAACCCAAAATAACATGCTGTCCATTGTCTAGTTCGACACCCGTGACCGGATCCAAAAATGAAAACGTCCTGCCGCCTCCATGGGCTTTTTGTTCAAAAAGCGTGACACGGGCACCCCGGGAAACCGCCACGCAGGCAACCGTTAATCCGGCCACGCCTCCGCCGATGATCGCCACCTTCGGAGATTCAGTACTCACGAAAGGATTCCTGGATCCAAGTCTTGGCAAGCACACGCACTTTTTCAATCGAAGAAAGACGCACCTTGCGTTGCGGAATATCTTCGATACGGTATTCCATCTTTCTTAAAAGGGCTCGATAGAGATTTTGCATTGATCGCGCCGGGTACAATCCGGTGGGTTGTTGCTCTTCGTATATCCGATCGGCCGCATCGTAGAATGATCTGGCTCGCGCGCACTGCTTCATAAGCAGCCGGGTCAGTGCCTCCTCCTCCTCCAGCCACGAGGAAATCATTAACCCCTCTTCCCTCAGCTCCTCTGTCGGAATGTAGACCCGCCCACGTTGCTGGTCGGTGGCAACATCTCTGATGATATTGGTCAACTGAACTCCGATACCGGCATTTATGGCATACGCTTGTAGCGCAGGATCCCGATTGTCCAGAAGCCTCATCACAATTAGACCAACCGTGGAGGCGACACGATAGCAGTACTCATACAGTTCGGAGAAGGTCTGATACGTGGTCTTATCGAGATCCATCTCAAATCCGTCAATGAGGTCGTGGAAGAGGGATGATGGGATCGAGTAGTCACGGCACACGGATCCCAGATGGTTCAAAAGCAAATAATCACTTTCACCAAGTACCCCTTTGTCGAATTCTTTTCGCCAATTATCCAGGAAAGCAACGGGATTGACGTCCGGAATAGCCCGGTCAACCATGTCATCCGTAAATCGGCAAAAGGCATAAACGATCATAATGGCGCGTCTTCGTTCCCGCGGAAACGCAAGCATCGCAAGATAAAAGCTGCTTTTGGAAGATCGAACGTAGGTGTTGACCACTTTTTCGTCAATCATGATTCTTTGACCCCAAAGAGCGTTGCCCACAGAATTTTCAACACATCAAAAGAATTTAGAGAGGGTCTGGCCGTAAGCACATCGTATCGACAGGAGCTCAACTTGTCAAGGATGCGCATACCACCTCGTTGAACCAGGCCGATATGAATCCGGTGCGGCCGTCGAAGTCGGGTAAGCAACTCGGCCCCTCGTTCGAAGAAGCCCCTGGCGCGTATACATTCAAACTCCATCAAGCTTCGGAAGGCGCTGTTGACAAGCTCGCGCTCCCATTCTTCAAGCGTGTATTCAAAACGAGTCATGTCCTCCAAAGGCACGTAAAGCCTGCCTTTGCGCCGATCGATAAAAATGTCCTGCCAATGGTTGGTCAATTGAAGACCCGTGCATATCTCATCGGACGCTTTTTTCATTATGTCATACTCCGGATGCCGGTCATACTGCCACAGTCGTAGCACCATATCTCCGACCGGATTTGCCGAAAATCGGCAATACTCAATCAATTCTTCGAAGGTCCCGTATCGAATTTTGAAAAGATCGACCTTGAACGCATTCAACAGATCCAGAAAACATTCGATCGGGATCGAAACCCGGCGAACCGTATCTGCCAGTGCTATAAAGATGGGCTCAACAGCGTCATCTCTGTAACACCGATGCAGTTTTCCTTCCATCTCGAGCAGAAGCTTCAGACGCAGATTGATCGGTATCGCTTCATTATCGGCGATGTCATCAGCCGTTCGCAAAAATGCATACATCGCAAATAAGTCATTCCGATGCTGTTTGGATATGAAACGGCTGGCGATGGGAAAGTTTTCGCGATGACTGGCTGCAAATTCGCCGCAATATTGAAATGCGGCCGCGGTGCGAAGTGCCTTCAAACCCTTCCTGCAGTGCCGTTTCTGGTCGCCGCCATTTCTTTGAAAAAGCGAAGTGGCGTAAACGGCTGAATAAGCGGAGACGGCGGTTCTCCCGCAACGATCTCCGATATCAATCTTGCCGTGATAGGTGTCAACAGGATACCATTTCGATAGTGGCCCGTTGCAATTTTCAGATTTCCCAAACGGGTCGATCCGAGTGCGGGGTACAGGTCGGGCGTTGCCGGACGGAGGCCGGACCATTTATCCAGCGGCGAGAAAAATACTGAATTTGGAATCACCGACTCCAAGGTATCATGAAAACTTTGGATGACGTGATCAGAGACAGTCTTCATAAAGCCGGCATCCTCCACGGTTGAACCGATCAATATTCTTCCGTCGTTGCGTGGCACATAGTAAAAATTCTTCCACAATCCGGTGTACCGTACGAACTTCGCATTGGGCATTTGCAGCATGGACATTTGCCCCTTTACCGGACGCACCTCCGGAACCACTTCTTTCAAGGTTGAAAAGACGGAAGACCATGCACCGGCCGCCAGCACGTAAACAGCCGCCGAAAAAGAATCTTTATCACACTCAACGGATTCAATCGCATCGTTCTGAAGCCTTGCATCCAGCATCGGATAGTAGTCGAAAAATTCCACCTCCAGGGCCTTGCATGCAGAAACCAGAGCCGTGACCAACTTCCTGTTGTCTATCTGGAAAAAATTCGGAAAATGAATCCCGGTGATGCCCTCCGCCAGCGCCGGTTCCTTTTTTTCGGACTCATCCATATCCCAGTATTTGGCATGAACGCCAAGTCCCGCGTATCGTTCGAGCCAACTATCGGGGGATTCACCCGCTGCCAGGAGCTTCAAGATGCCTTCTTTCCGCAGTTCGCAATCCACTCCGCTTACATGCTCCAACTGACGGACGAAGTCTTCGAAGATCAGCAGACTCTCGATGGAAAGATTGAAAAAACTCCGCGGCAAGTCTGTATTGGTATCGTCCCACTCAAGTTCCGGAACAAGCATTCCGGCGGCGGCCCATGAAGCTTCACGGCCGCACTGACCCTTGTCAAGTACCGCAATCTTCATTTTTGGGGCCCTGAGTTTGAGCTCATAGGCAATGGAAAGGCCTATCGCCCCGCCACCAATTACGATCGTATCAAAAATTCTCAAACCATCTCCTGTGTGCTGTCGTGAATATAGCGAGCGTCCATTTGAATTGCAAGGAAGCGTCCGACGCCCGTGAAAGTCCATGATTCGCGCTTTCTTGGGCCAATTAAAACTTGCGTGAATTTCGTCGTTTGCCTATATTTTCCCGCCATCAAATCCTGCAAATTTTTCAACAATCTGGAGTTGCCGTGGAGCCGAAGAAACTAGGACGTTATGAGGTTACCGAACAGTTGGGCCAGGGTGCGATGGGTATTGTCTATCGCGGCGTGGATCCGGCCATTGGCAGAACGGTGGCGCTGAAGACGTTGAAAACAACAGGTGAGATTCCTGAGCAACAGTTGGTCGAATTCAAGCGACGCTTTACCCAGGAAGCCCAATCTGCCGGGCGCCTTCAACATCCCAATATTGTAACCATTTTTGATGTGGGCGAAGAACAAGGGCTTGCCTACATAGCAATGGAGCTTATCCAAGGCAAGGGTCTGGATGAATATGTCGCTGCAAAACACCCCTTCTCCATTGATCAAATCGTTGATATCATGGTTCAAATCTGTGATGGGCTGGGCTATGCGCATCGTAACGGGGTTATCCATCGGGATATCAAGCCCGCCAATATCATATTGACCGATGACTCCAAGGCAAAAATCACCGACTTTGGCATTGCCAAGATAACTTCCACAAGCGCCACTCAGACGGGTATGGTCGTCGGTACGCCGAGTTACATGTCACCTGAGCAAATTACCGGTCGAGGCGTAGATAACCGATCGGATATTTTTTCCATCGGTGCCGTGTTTTACGAGTTACTGACCCACGAACGCGCCTTCCCCGGTGACAATATTACGACCGTCATGTATCGCGTCGTTCACGAGAATCCCGCCCCCATCGCGACCGTCAACATGGCAGTGCCTGCACAGTTTCAGAACATCCTCTCCAAGGCCATGGCCAAGAACCCGGATGACCGATATCCGGACGCAGAGTCCATGGGAAAAGATATAAAGAACTATCGCGACAGCGCCAGCTCTGAAATGGGTGCTACCATGGTTTTCAAACCGGGTGAACCGCAGGGTACCGTGATGATGTCCTCCTACAATCCGCCCGGAACCCAATCAACGACCGTTAATCCGGCAGAGAAAAAAACATCCGGCAATGCACTTAGGAAGCTTCCGGTGCTTGCTGCTGCGGGTGTTGTCGTGCTGCTGCTGAGCTGGCTTCTGATTAGGCCATCCGGTCCGCCGACCGGTGATTCGATGAGTGGAAACGCGTCACTTGAAGTGATCGCGAACATCCTATCCGGTCATGTATTACTGGATTCCATTCCGTTTGAACTTAAGCACGGGAAAGTGACAATTGACAAAATCGATGCCGCCGAACATGAGTTGGTAATAAAACACGACAGATATCAGGATTACAGAACGAAATTGGTTTTTTCCGAAAAGGAAGCGAAGAACATTGAAGTGCAGATGAAACTGGCTCCGATGACCATGCCGGCAGGTGTTGATACGGCATACCTAACGGTAAGATCAACTCCGGATGTCGTCGCTGTCATGACAAACACCGGCCAATTTGTCGGGTATACACCGGTCGCCCGACTTCCCTTTCCGGCGGGCAAACATACACTCGTGTTTTCGAGAGATATGTATACTACCCGCAAAGTGGACGTCGATCTCAGAAAGGGTCGGGAACAAACCATTACTCCCAACTTGCCCGTCAAACAGGGCTCTTTTTCCGTGGCGGGAGTACTACCTCCAAACGTAACCGTTACGCTGGATGGAAAATCCGTCAAGCCCGGCAAGGATGGCACCACCTACGTTTCCAGCGTTGGGCAGCATACTATTACTCTTCACGCCGAAGGTTTTGCGCCTTTGGAAAAACCGATCACTGTATCAGACACGGCCGTTTTAGAATTGAACCTCCAGCTTCAGCAACTTTTCGGATCCTTGTCGGTATCGTCGACGCCTTCAGAAGCCGACGTCTTTATTGACGGTGAAGCACGAGGAAGAACTCCGCTCAAACTGGACAGCGTCGCCGCCGGTACTCATGAAGTAAAGGTC
>JAGQUY010000174.1 GCA_020438245.1 Bacteroidota bacterium | reverse complement strand
GAGCATTGGTAGGGTACATCTCTTTGATTTATATTTAGTTTCTTAAAAATCATAGGGTTAGAAGGTGCGAAACTCACTTGTTTTTTTTTTTTTACAAATGTGTTGTGTAGCACGAACAATATAATCGTTGGACGGTTTAAACGCAAAATAAATTTATACTTACAAGGGTCAGCGCGAGCAGGTCACTTCCATGTTAAGTCCTTCCTTAATCCACGTCATGAAACTCATTTCCCAAGTCAGGGTTTGTCCGTTCACCTGGGACGCATTGTGCTTTATAATTCTGCCCGGAACGCTGAGCTTATATTGAATGGTGCGTTCGCCAAACATCATTTTCATCATTTGCTCACCCATGACGTCATCCATTTCCTCAGACTCGTCGGATGCCTGATTATCATTTACGAATCGAATCCGATACGTAGTTTCGTTGCCGTTCTTCTGCATACGGTATGACAACTCATCTTCAGAAAGTCCTTCAAAGGAATCAAACTGACCCTGCACACGAACAAAGTAGCGCCCATCCTTGTTCACGCCCTCCTCAGTTTTAGTGACCCGGACTCCATGAATGTCCCCGTGCGAATGCCCCCTTTCGTGGCTCTTGCTCTCCTTGTACATTTCGCTGATAGAAGGGTCCAACAGGGCCTCGACGTTGATTGTTCCTGAACCGTTGTCCTTAACCATGGTGTGAAATGTCAAATCCACACACGACGAAACCGCCGCTGACAACGCAATGGTCAATCCTAAGAAGACTTTTTTCATGGTATTATCCTTATATGCAAGAGGCATACGTGAAACCCCAGTTTAAAATCAAAAATAAAAGCAGACGGTAAGCCGAATTCTGTTATCCAAAAGCCTTTTGGGCTTTCGGATGATGATCATTTCTCTATGGCCATAGCCATTTGGAGGCACGTGGTCAATCCCAAGGGTTGACCGGTGACCGTCCAATGCGATCTACCCGAGGATGCTCTTTCGAACCGGACAGGCTGCCCGTCCCGGCCAAGGCCGGGACATCCTCTTATTTGATCTTGCTCCAGACGGGGTTTAGCATCCTGAATCATTGCTGAATCAGAACGTGCGCTCTTACCGCACGGTTTCACCCTTTCTCCACCGAAGCGGAGAGGTTTGTTTTCTGTTCCACTATCCGTTATCCGTTTTTCTCAAAACGAATACCCGCCATTGAGCCGATGCTTCGGAACTCTGGCGGCGCCCTGCCTTGCGGAGTTCGGACTTTCCTCCCCGAAGTCCAAAGACCTCGGGGCGATCATCACGTCTGCTTTTCAAAGAACCTTATGGACGGCTGGATTTCTGGAGAATCGCCTCCAGCTTTACCTCTTTGCCGTCCCGTATCACAGTCACTTCAACTTTATCGCCGGCCTTGTATTCCCCAAGCGCATACGTGTAATCGTAGACGTTTTTGATAACCTTGCCGCCGAATCTGACAATTAAGTCTCCCTTCTTCATTCCGGCCATATCTGCCGCTTTCCCAGGGCTGACGCCGTCGATTTTCAGCCCCTCGCTGTTATCCGCATAGCTTGGAATGATACCCAGAGTGGCCCGGAAGCCTCTCATGGGCCGATCGGCCGACGAAGCTACCTTTACAAATGCCGGTCGTACCTCCGCATTTCCGACTCGGACAATAGCGTCATAGGCATAGTTGACCACTTCCCGCTCACCCTCATAGTTTATTTTGTCCGCATCGTCTGACGGTCTGTGATAATCGGAGTGCAGGTTGGTGAAAAAAGCCAGCACCGGCTTGTCAATTTGATAAAACGACGCGAAGTCGCTCGGACCGTTTCCGTCCTCCTTGAGAGTCAGATTGAAGTGATAGTCCCTGTTTAACTCCTCCATCATTGATTTGAAATCGGGAGAGGTGCCCGAACCGTGCACAATGAGATTGCTGTCGGTCAGCCGTCCGACCATGTCAAAATTGAACATGACCGCAATTTTTGACGTGTCGACGGTCGGATGCTCAACAAAGTATTTCGAACCCAAGAGACCCATTTCCTCTCCTGAAAATCCGGCAAAAAGCACGCTACGTTTGAGCGGCGACTTTGACAGCTTCTGCGCAAGTTCCAGAATGGCAGACGTGCCGGAGGCGTTGTCGTCCGCACCATTGTGAATCGCCGGTGGACCGATGTACAACGAATTGGCGCCACCCATGCCCAGGTGGTCAAAATGCGCACCGATAACAACGATCTCGTCTTTCAACTTCGGATCGGTTCCGGGCAGTAAGCCCAGCACGTTTTGAGTCCGTGCTTTGTTCACTATGACTTCCGTTTGTAGAAACGTTTTGTTGTTTCCGTAAATGCTCTCCGGCTTCTTGGTCCGATTAAGCGTTTCCTGGTATCGCTTCAGAGCGTCTTCCTGAATGCCAAGGATCTCGCAGACAGCCTGCCTCAATACGCTTGCGGCGGGAATACCATAATCGGATCGCGCCATATCGCTTTCCAACTTCATCAATTCATC
>JAGQUY010000173.1 GCA_020438245.1 Bacteroidota bacterium | reverse complement strand
CTACCAGCTGAGCTACACCAGCTTCGAAAAAAGCGGCGTTAATATAGAATAAGAGCTTTCTAAAGTCAATACCCATTTGGGATAGCTGCATGCGGCATACGTTAATCCTTCCGTGGTTGATTATATTCTGCGCCTTCTGGTTGGTGCCTATTGTAGCATCCTTCCTGATGAGCCTCACCGACTATTCATATCTTTCAGGGGTTCCAGCCGCAACGTTCCGAGGATTCGGGAACTACAGTTCTATCCTACAGAATCCAAGCTTCTGGAATGCCGCATGGAATACCCTGGTTTTCACGTCCGGAACTGTACCTATCACCATCATGTTGGCACTTATACTTGCGGCTCTCCTGAATGAGGCTGAACGGTTTCAATCATTTTTCAGAACTGCCTTCTTCCTTCCGTCCGTGCTTTCCGTTACAGTACTCTGTATGATCTTCGACCAATTCTATGCCAGAGAAGGATACTTGGGTAAACTTGCAGCCATTCTAGGTCTTGAGACGCCGGGTCTTCTACTCATGCCGGGGACAGCCCTATTTTCCGTGATGGCCATGGATGTTTTTGTCAGTGTCGGATACTACACAATCTTATTCTTGGCGGCTATGAAAAGCGTTCCTTCGGAACTAGCGGAAAACACCCGGTTGATGGGGGCATCGTTTTTTCAGCAATTTTGGCTGATCACGCTGCCCTTGGTAAAGCCTATGATTCTCTTTGCAGTGGTCATCAATACGATAAAGAGTCTTCAGATATTCACTGAAATCTACATGCTGACCAAAGGAGGGCCCCTGCAATCGACAACTACCGTCGTGTATTGGCTGTACGAACTTGGATTTAAACGATTTGAATCAGGCTACGCGTCCGCCCTAGCCTATCTTTTGCTCGCGGCAACTGCCTTTATATCATGGCTGCAGATGAGGATCTTGGTTAGTAACACAACTTCTAAATCGTAATGGCTATCTTGTAGAACCACGAAAGCAGGAAAATCACCAACAGACAGGTCTGAAGGTTTTCAAACCAATTCTGACGAATGACCCATCCAAATGGTATACGATTTAGCATGGCGATCGGCAACAACAGGAAAAGGCCTGTGCAAGCGATAACCAAGACTAATCCAAACGGCTGGGTGACAAGACTCCGTATGAACTCACCGTGTCCAATCCAAGCCACCGAAGTGGTCAATCCGCAACTGGGGCATGGAATGCCGGTCACACTCAGGAATCCGCATGGCGGTAAACCCAGTTGTGTATGCGTCCCCATCCCTGAACTCGCGGGCTTCAACATCAAGGAAGCCAGCGACATACCAATAAATACCAAGCCAAAACCCAGATAAGGCCAAATCGAATATCTACCGGACACTTCTGTTGAAATATTCGTGTTCACTCCAGACCCACCGAGTCTTTAAGATTTTCAAACGCTAATTCAACATCAAATTTCAAATCCATGATAAAACTGGGAATCGTCTGAAATTCAACCAAGGATTCATTGACTTCGCGATGGAATTTCTGAATTGTCTGAAATTTTATTTTCTTCCGTTTTTGCAAATCCTCGATACGGTGGTTCCAATCAATAATTTGCGCGGAGTTTTCTTCAATCAACTTTCGAATCCGTAAGATCCGCTGGACAATCTTGTCTCTGACCTCCTGAGAAGCTGAGGGGTTGCGCAAGATTCGCAACAGGACTCTCAGGTACACTTCATCGTCTCCCACTATGTCGGAAAAAATAATATTGCGAAGATCAGCGGATACCGACTTCTCGACCAACACTTCCATCAATTTCTCGGAATTCAGTTTCAGAAGCAGATGTGTCGCACGACGCCGGATGGTTGGAACATGACAAACAACCAAGCGCGCCAGCATTTCCGTGGCTACTTCTTCTTTAGTGTCCGGATTTTTGGCCTCTTCGAGTATTCCACGCAGATTAAGTTCTGCCAAGACGGCACTCGCATTGGAATGACCTTCCCTGGCGAGTTTTACCAAAGCCGCTTTTGATATCCTGGCATTTTTCAGAGCAATTAGGCTGATTCCATGATCAGTGCTTTCAGAAACCAACTTCTCCAGAACGGCCTCAACCCTACGTTTTTCGTTCTCCGACAAAACAAATTCTCGATCAATGTCGTGTTCGAACAAATCCATACCTCGTATCAGCTCTCTTTGGCCGCCACCGTAAAGAAGAAAGTGGCCCCCTCTCCGATGGAACTATCTACCCAAATTTTTCCATGGTGTGCTTCGACGATGGATTTACAAACGGCCAGCCCAAGTCCGACGCCACCGCCTCCGGCATGTTCATCACTGGAAAATACACCGCCGTGTTTGTATTTTTCGAATATCAGAGGTTTCTCCTCATCGGGTATTCCGACTCCGGAGTCCTTGACCATGAAGCGGATCCATTGGCCGTCTTGTTTGAATGGCTCTGCTCCGATTTCAACTGCCGACCCTTCCGGAGAAAACTTGATACCATTTGAAACAAGATTGTTGAGAACTTGGACGATCTTTTCGAAATCGAAAACACCATGTAACTCAACGTCGTCCATTCCATTAACCAACTCAATTTCCTTCTGCTTGGCTGTAATCGTCATATTCCGGATTGCTTCATCTATGACCGCACGGGCCTGTTGGTCTTCCGGGAACACCTCCAGAATACCCTCTTCGATCTTCGCAATATCGACGATATCATTCGTGAAACTCAGCAACTTCTTGTTGTTGGCCATAATGCTCGCCAATATATCCTTTTGATCCGGGGTTACCGGATCAACGTGCTCAAAATACAAAGCCTCAACAAAACTCTGATTGGCCAGTATAGGCCCTCTC
>JAGQUY010000172.1 GCA_020438245.1 Bacteroidota bacterium | reverse complement strand
GGAAATTCAGTCAAGAAAAGGTAATCGGCAGAGCACGACCGATCAAGAGTATTCTCAGGTGCTTCTCCGGTTATCGATAACGATTGAATCGGGAAAGCGGCTTTATTGAGTTTGATTCAACGTCCTCACATATTGGTCGATGTATTGCGAAAGATGTTTGCGGCGGTACTGCATGATCCATCGCGGGTGGGGTAAGGGAACGATCCGCCGGAAGAATCCGTATCTCGTATTGAGCGATTCCAGAAATTTCTGATTGGCTCCCCGGCCGATACAAAAGCATACGTCGGTTCGGATTCCAAAGTCGACTTGTTTCCTGATGCAATCCACGATGAATGGCGTCACCGCTTTTTGAAGACCGGGGTCGTCATAATAATTCATGTTGAGACCTTTTTTGGTGAAGCCGAGCGGAGAGACGGCGCTGATCAGAAACCGGCGGTAAAAAGGGTCAGGTCCGCCGTACGCATGGATCATACGGTAGATGAAATCGGCCGACAGCTCCGGCTTCTTTTCCAGATCGTTGGCGATACCACAATCGTTTTCCAACTTGATCGGATCGGTGAAACAAATTCCGGTCAGTCCCGCTCCAAAACGGCCAGGGTTGATGCCCAACAGCAGGGTCCGCGGGTTGTCATCGTTGAAATAGTGTCGGTAGAAAGAGCCGCACAGGCGCAAAGTCTTTTGATGCCGATACGGATTCATCACCTTCACTCCGGCAGGAAGCCGGGAAGGACTTCGAAGACGGCGGTAGAAACACAGTATTTTCTCGGCGAGGTACACCCGGATGCGCTGCTTAAGGAGCTTCTGCAGTCAAGAGGTTTTAATTGATGGCAAATTCGCGGATGGCCATGATCCAGATAACACGCGATTCGAAACTGGAGCCGATGAAATTGACGTGCCGTTTGAGTTTGAAATCTTCTATTCCGGTGGCAAGGACTTTTGCGGCCACAGCCCAATGGTTTTCCATCCTGTATTGCGCTTCAACCGTAAAGGTCATCGGAGGCCACGGAACGAAGGATCCTCCCACTTTTTCTTTGGCACCGCCAGGGTCGTTAGAACCCCACAACCAAATGGTTGCCCCGGTGGATGCGCCAATCAGTAAATTGAAAGACAACTCGTGTCGAGGCTGGACGCGGATGCCAAGCGCCGCATAATTTACACTAATGTAGTCGATTTCATTGTCGCCGATGAACCCCGCTTCGGCGGCGATTCCCCAGAATGGAGTAACGTTGTAGGTGGCGCCGATGCTCATGTTGGTAAAACCGCCCACGGGAACACCGGTAATCTGCAGGGCATACCGTTGGGTAGTGTACGAAATCAATGCGGAAACACCCAAACTGGAGTAGTCCTTGTTGTCGCTTCCATAGCTAACCCCGGCACCGATTCCCATGTAGGACGATTGCCGCTTGGTAAAGTCGCGTTTGATTTCAAATTGGGATTTACTGATGTCGCAAAGCTGATTGGCGAGTATCTGGATTTCATCCGGCAGGTTATCCAGTTTGGCCGCTTTAACCACGCTGCTTTTCAGCACCTTGCCCGACTGCACCGATATGATTTTACCCGTGACGACAATGGTTTCTCCGACTTTGACAACGGTTCCTGTCACGATGCCGTCCGCCCCGTGAATTTTACCGACCTCAACCGCCGTCTTTTCATCGACATAATCCGTCATGGAAAGATCCTGTTCACGAATAATGGCGCCCAGAGAAAGACGTTCCATGACTTCATATTTACCGATTTTGGTAAACTCGGCAGCAAGCCATTCAGGAATGACCTGATTTGCTCGTGGAAGACCAATGTCGTTATCGATCTTGAATTCTATGATGCCGACTCGAACCGCGTCCTGGGCGGATACTCGAGGTGATAAGAAAACGGTGAGGGCAACAAACAGCAACGGGGCGGTCACCTTCATGGATCCTCCTGATGATGTGGCCGGAGAATTTTGGAAGAATACCGGCCGGATGGTTGATAAAAAACAATAGCCCATTGATCGGATAATGTCAAGCTGTGGGCAGGATATCCTTTTTCAAAAGCCGACGGGCGATCGTCTTCTTAAGATGTCGCACTTGTAAGGGATCGGCCGCGAAACGAGGGTGAGTGTTCGCGACGAAGGTTTTCGGCGAGGTTACTGCGCGGAATGTTCAGTCGGCTTACCCCACCCGGTGATCATGGAAACAAAATTTGACCATCCGGCAATCGCGACCATGACAAGGTGGCCCAGGAGGAAGAGAACGAAGGCCGCTGTGAAAAGGAAGTGCCATACTCTGGCGGTGTCGTATCCTCCGAAGCACCACGTAATCCAGCTCATTTGGACCGGCCAGTAGATGGCGATTCCTGTCAAGATCGATCCCAATCCGAGCAAAGGGATCTGCGTGTAGGTGAGTTTTTGCAGCGCATTGTATTTTCCCTGTGCGGGATGTTCTTTCCGGATCCGCAGGTAGTATAGGATCATCGGCAGAACTCCCGGCAAATCCGATTTACGGACCAGTGTTGTTTCACGCCCGTGTCTGCTGAGGAGATTGTAGAAAACGTAAACAAGCCCGTTCAAAAGAAATATCCACATGGCGGCAAAGTGCCAAAGGCGGGCGCCTCCGAGCCAGCCTCCCAAGGTCAGATCTCTGGGAATCGTGAAATCGAAGATGGGGGAGGCGTTGTAGATCCGAAGACCGCTGAAAACCATGACCAACAGAGCGATTGCATTGATCCAGTGCGTAAGCCTGATGAGCAAGGGGTGATGGTAAACCTTGTTCGTCGCCATCTCACTTCTTCTCCTTTGCGTCGGGCTGACACTGGCCGCAGGGTTTCATGTTTTTTTGTTTTGCTTCTCCGATCGGCATCGATTCGGTTTTGGCCATCTTGACTTTGGCACAATCTTCCGTATGGTAAGTCCCCGTCTTTTCAATTACGATCACCTCATTGTCGTGATTGGAGCAGGCCGCACAGATTAGCAGAACGGCAAATAAAAACGTTCTAATCATATACCTGCGAACCAGTCGTAACCCTGGTCCTCCCAATACCCGCCTGATTTTTCATTGCTGATTGTCATTTTCGTAACCCACTTGCACTGCTTGTATCCCAGTTTGGTCGGTATGACAATTCTGAGCGGTGCACCATGATTGAGGCTGAGCGGCTTACCGTAGGCCTCATAACAAAGGATGGTCTGTTTGTGCCATACACTTGGCATGTCGTAGCTGCAGTAATAGCCGTCTCCGCATTCGACATTCAGATATTTCGCTGTTACATCAGCGCCAATGCTGTTAAGGAAATCGGCCATTACAGTACCGCCCCATTTGGGAATCATACTCCAGCCTTCGACGCAGACATGACGGGTATTCATCACTTTCTTGGGAAAAACCTGAATTTCTTCAAGGGAGTAGGTGCCGGGTTTCTGTACGAGACCGTCGGCCTGAAGCTTCCAGTCCGCCGGGTCAATTTTGAGATCATCTGCCGTATTCCCGTTTACGCGGAAACCGCTGAGCGGCGTCAATTCATCGTCGGAATACTCGGGGGCAAGCTTGTCAGGATCGAATACCTTGGATTGGAACCAATCGTTAAAGGATTGAAATTTCTGAAGAACGGGTTCCGACAGGCTGCCCGGGGAACTGTTGCATGCGGCGAGGGCCGCCAAGGGCGCCCATTTGATAAATGCCCGCCGGTCCGAGGAAAAATCTCTGGGGCGCTTTGGTGACTTCATTGGAACGATGGCCTGTTTGAGATTGATCATTTAACTTCGGCAATTGAATTTAAGTTCCATAAATGGAGGACCAATTGATGATCGGGAAAGCAAAAAGAGAACGGTCACCGTTTAAAAGTGACCGTTCCGCATTAGGTTGACCGCATCAAGAGCATGTCACCGGTTCCTTAAATCTCCAATTTCAGCCCGATCGTGGGTATTGTTTGAAATCCGAGTTTTTCAATTTCGCCTCTGCGTTCGATAAACCGCTCTTCATTCACATTCAGATGACCGTACACGTTCAGAATATCAACGAAGCCCACCAATGCGATCCGTCCAAGCTGTTTTCGGTAGTCGATGCGCAGATTGAGCGTGTGAAAAGGATCCAGACGTCTGGTGTTGTTTCCTGTGATTTCCTTGCTGTAACGCACGCGATTCGGGTCCGAGAGTACGTCTTCGTGAACGATGAACGAATCCTTCGGCCGACCGGTTGCATATTTCCACTTGGCGGAGAAACTCCATTCTTTGTTGACTTCGTAGCCCAGCAGAATGTTGAACACGTGCGGCTGGTTGAAGTCCGAATTGTACTCGCCTTCGCCGTAGTGGTCGTCGCGTTTACTTTGAGCATACGAGTAGTTCACCTGCCCGTACCATTTGTTGACAAACCTCCGCAGGAGACCGATGTCCACGCCGCGCGCCCGGCCGTCGCCGGCGTTGGTGCGCTGGAACGAACCTCGGTCGGGGCGCACGAGGAGATCGTCAAAGGATTTGTAGTACGCTTCAACATTCAGGCGGAGGTTATCCGTCAGGTAGCGCGTCACCCCGACAATCGTGTGAATCGCCTTTTCACTTCGCAGATTTCGGTTTCGGGGATCGGCGGCGATGGTGCCGGGCTCCGGGGTTTGATAATAAACCCCGGCGGCCGCGTTGGCGGCCGTGCGCGGCGTAATCTGGTAGGTCACGCTGGCACGAGGAGAAACCGTTGATTTTTTATTGAACTGGTTGTACTCGTACCGTACACCCGGATTGAACGTAACGTAGTCGGACAGGGTGTACGACCACTCGTTGAATGCAGCAAATGTGTTCTTGGTATCGGTATTACTGGTATTGACCTGCGAAGGATCGAGTACCACGTAGTATTCGGACGGATTCGGTCGAACGTCGGTTTGATCAAAGACGAACGACGTGTCGAGACCGTTCAGACGATAACGGTAATCGAGCGCATACTGATTGGCTTCCACGCCGACCGTAGTGGAGAGTCCCTTGGCAAAAAGGTAGGTGAAATTGCTTTTTGCCCCGTACTGGGTCAGGCCGTCCTTCGACACAAAGACATCGGGATTGCGCGGTGCCAGACTGCGCGACGGAACCACGCCGTTTATCGGATCGGTATAGGCCCGGCCGATAACGAATTTGTTGTGAATATTTTCGTAGTACACACTGGTTTGTAGAAAAGAGTTTTTCGACGTCAGATATCTCCAGTTCACGCCGAGCAGTGCCTTCGATTCTTCTCCGTCGGCCAGCTGCGTATCTTCCTCGTTATCGCTTTCGTACACGTGACGGATGGTTCGGTCGAAGTACTCGGGTGCAAATATGCCCAGCACCGAGATTTTGTGTGCTCCGTTGATCCACGTTGTCGTCTTGAAGACCAGATCGGTGAAGCGGGGATGTCCCAGATCTTTTTGTCCGGTGGCGTTCAGAATGTTCTGGAAATCCTGGTGACGCGCGGAAAAGACGAGGCTGGTGTTTTTGTTAAGGTACGTCGGGCCGTCGTAATTGTATTCCCACCCGATCACGTCGTACGAGGCGTTCATTGTCGGATTTTCCCGGTTCCCTTCCTTGATGCGGATATCGATCATCGAAGCATTCTTGCCGCCGTATCGGGCGCCGAATCCGCCGGCCTGAAAGTTGGCCTCTTCCACAAGGCCCGGAGTGAAGATGCTGAAGCGTCCGCCCTGCGCTTCCTGGTCTTCCGTTCCGCCGTCAAAATGGGAAACGCGGTTAAACGGAATATTATCGATCAGGATGATGTTGTCGCGGGGGCTTCCTCCTCGCACCGAAAAGGACGAGAACTCACCGCCGCTGCTTGAAACACCGGGAAGGGTTTCGATGGCTCTGAAAATATCGCCGGCCGCGCCCGGTGAGCGCCGGATTTCCTCGCGCGAGTAATTGTAGTTGGAAACCGGCGCATCCTTGGTCTGCTCGAACGCGCCCGCCGTGACGACGATGGCATCGCCCTCGACGACCGATTCAATCATCTGGACTTCCCGAATCTGCGTGATTTTGTTTCGCACGACGCGAACGTCGGTTTCAATGTGGCTGGTGAATCCGATAAAATCGATCTGCAGCTTGTAAATGTTTTCGGGAACGTTGTCAATCGTGAAGCGTCCGTACAGATTTGTCGTTGCGCCCATCAGGGTGCCGAGGATTCGGACATTGGCGCCTGGCAGCGGCTGTTTTGATTCTTTTTCAATTACAAGCCCGCTGATCGATCCTTTTTCCTGCG
>JAGQUY010000171.1 GCA_020438245.1 Bacteroidota bacterium | reverse complement strand
TAACTTGCTGCATTAAAGGTGGACCCCCAGTTCACATCGATCTGGGTCGAGGATACCGACGATGCATTCAGCCCCGATGGAGCCACCGGAGCGCTTCGAATTTGATCATAAAAACCTTGTGCCCGCTGACTCACCGCGATCAAACTATCCTGGCCTTCGGCCACACAGATGGCAAACGCAACCGTCTCCGACTGTCCATTGCTCAGAAAAAACGGACCCCGGGCCATCGCCATACGGTAATCCTGAACAGGATCGCCAACCGGATTATCTATCCCCGAACTGAAGGAGAGATAGTTTGCGCTAGTGGTCGAAGGAACATTCGTATTTGGATACCTCCGAAAAGTGGACGGATCGAAATCCATCATGCGAACGCCTGCAAAGACCGACAAGGCAACCGGATCAAACAGGTAGCCCAGCCGGTTAATCGGGTCGTAGGCCGGCTGATTGGACGTGCCGGAAGGCTGGACATCCAGGTCGAGGAACTGACCGACGAAAAGATTATCCATGTTCGAACCGCGGTTGTTGGTTACGGTATATTCCACGATGAAGAACTTGTCTCCCTCCTTTGCATAGGTCTTTTGCAAAACCTGCACTCCCAGAGAAATATTGTCACTGAACGTAACCGTACTCTTTTTATAGGACCCCAAATCTGAGACCTGTATCGCTTGTGATGGATCAAAATAAGAATTATACATATAGCTCGGCCCCAGCGTATCACTGAGACCTGCTATGAACCCGATATAGGGCTGACCCGAATACAGGTTGTACCGCGAGTTCCCGAGCGGGAACTCCAGAGAAGGCTTCGTGTTCGACAGCTGTCGGCTGCCCAGATTGCCATCGTTGTACACTGTCATGGCAGTGACGCCGGTATTATGCACGAAGGAACCATTGGGAACGATCTGAATATTCTGATGCATATCCGACGAAGCAACGCCGAAAAGATCGTAAACGGTCACCCGAACCGATGTGGAGGGCAGGGAAAGATCCTCCGGTACTTCCCATGAGTAGCTTCCGGTATTCGACGACAGCGTTGCAAACTTGACAAACAATCCGCCTACTTGATATTCCAGATCGACTTTAACAATGCCTTGGTCGTCCGTAGCATTCCAATAAATGGTAAACGGCCGTCCGCCCCATAACTGCTGGCCGTCAAAAGGATTGGCAAGAGAGACGGTCGGCGGTTGATTTCCTTGCTGACCGGAGGCCGAGCCGTACTTGGTCACACCACCCGTTGGATTAATAATTCCAACCCAGGCCGGACCGTCCGGACCCACGGCTTCAACGGAGTTCAAAAAGGACCCGGCTTCCCTCGACGACTGATAAGTCCAGGTGGATCCTCCGTCCGTCGTGTGGAAGATGTAACCGGTTCGCGTTGCAATCCACCCGTTATTTTCGTCGACGAAGTCCAAGCCCCATACGTCTCCGATGGGCGAACTAAAAATGTTGTCACCGATTGAAAACCAGGTAGAACCTCCGTTTGTTGTCTTGAGCACCAAACCTGTGTCAAGCGTTGTCTTTCTTCCACAAACATATCCGACATTGCTATTCACCATCTGCATGTTGCGGAAAAAATAGTTTCCCTGCGCCGTCCAATCCTGAAGGATCGTCCAGTTTTCACCACCATCAGTAGTCTTGTAGATTTTCGGGGTATTGTAAAGAGCGCCAAATCCGGTCAAATTGTCTATGAAGTTCATACCCCGAAAAATATTTTCAGGCGGATTTGAAATAGCATCCCAACTGAGCCCGCCGTCCGTGGTCCGGCGAAAATTCGACCCGCCACCACCCAAACAACCGTTGAGAGCGTCGGTGAAGTAAATCTCCCGAAGCGTCGTTACCGGCACTCCATTGGAAACAAGTTGCCAGTTGGCGCCTCCATCGGTTGTTCGGGCGACAAAGCCGGCGTTGGAGATCGGGGCCCAACCGTTCAAGGAATCGAGAAAGAAAAAGTCCCGGACCTGAAATCCTTGATCATCCAGTCCTGTCGACTGCTTCACCCACGTAGCCCCGCCGTTGGACGTATGGTAGATGTTGGCATTACTTGTTCCTACCCACCCTTGTCTTTCGTTTGCAAAAAATACATTGTAACAGGCCTCTCCACCATTCAGCGGAACATTCTGCCTAAGCCAAATCGGGTTGGATGTCGACGGCGTGGAAGACACCTCGATACTGGCCGCGCTATGATTTCCGGCTGAATCGACGGCGACCAGTCTGTAGAAGTACGTTAAATCGTTATTAACAGTCAAATCAACAAAGGGCGACGTGGGTGCCGCAATGCTGTCCGCCGGGGAAGGTATGGCGATCGGACTCGTACTCCTGTACAGAACGTAGTAATTGAAATCGGGATCGATGTTGGAATCCCAAAAAAGGTCGACATTGAAATTACCTGCATAGGCTTGCAAACCCGAAGGGGGTGCCGGCGGTGTCGCGTCGCCGGCCACGATCGAAACTTCGTTGGAGAAGCCGCTTACCTGACGCAGCGTGTCCATCGCGGTGATACGAAAATAATACCGGGTTCCGTTCACCAGACCGTAAACCGTGAGGGTTGTATCGTTGCCCGTAGCGGTCGAATCCACAAGCGTAGTGGGATTCAAGGATTGCCCAGCATAGACAAAATATTTTGCCATATCGGCTTCGCTGTTTTTTCGCCAGGTTAGTTTGACTCTCTGATTGTCCGGAACACCAACCAGGTTTTGCGGTGCCGTCGGAGCCGTCTCCAGAGCAATACGGATCGTTCGCGTGTACAGGGTCAGCGCCGGTAGTGCGGGGTCGGTGATCGCGCAACTGAAGCCTCCGACATTGGCATTGGACGCGGAAGGTACGGTATAACCCGGCTGTGTGACGCCTGCGATCGGGTTTCGATTGCGATACCATTGGTAATTCAGGGTTCCATCCGTATAGGGAGACATGACTCCAAAAGAAGTCCCCGGAATCACACTGCGATTCTCCGAAAG
>JAGQUY010000170.1 GCA_020438245.1 Bacteroidota bacterium | reverse complement strand
AAGCGAAGAGGCTGAAAGCTAAACCATGAAAGCGAGCCGGTCTGGGAATTTTTCCCGGGCCGGTTTTTTCATTCAATCAGGAAAGGAGCAGTAACATGCCGATTAGTGAATGCAATAGCTGTGGTCATGCTTATCATTGGAGCTGGGAAGAAGCCTTCGATAAATTCGGTTTCAATGATGGAGATGGTCAGATAGAAACCTCTGCGGTAGCCAAAGTCCTTTTGGATGCAGGCTATCAAGTCGAGCTTGGAGGTTGGTTTCTACATAACATGATCATACTGTCGATCCAAAAGGATGGTGAGGAGCTTATTCCGCAAACCGGCTATGAACTGGGTTACGATGATCCCCGGGATTATTTACCCCAGTCGATCATAGACCTACTGGATTCAATTTTGTCTTAAACATAAATTACCAGGCACGGCCCTTTGGAGGTTTTCCAGAGGGCTGTGTTTATTCTCAAGGTAGATCGATAGGGCAGGGGTAGTGGTTTTTGTTTTTTCTTTGGACCGCAGCGATTAAGACCGTATGGTGGGATGCGCCTAAGCTTGTGGATAGAAGGAAGCGCAGGGGTTGCGTGGGATAGTTAAATTCCGTAGCTTTGGTTCTGGTGATAGGGACATGCTAGGTGTGGACGGTATAACCGTCCAAACTAGCAAGGGGGATTTTAAAAACCCCCCGTTGACCCCAAACCGGACCCCGGATTTTCAAGACGCGTCACCTTCCGTGACAACAATCAAGACATATGGCCAAGCCAGTTAAAAAGAAGAAGAGTGAAAAACGACAGCGGAAGCACCTCGTTTTCGTCCGGATGAGCGATACGGAAAAGACGAAGTTCGAGCAACGATGCACGGATGCCTCCCTGACGGGGGCAGATTATATTCGTCAAAAGTGTTTGGACGAAAGACCCTTGCGGTCCTTTAAGCCCCGGTCTCACGATGAACAACAACTGGCCCGGATATTGGCCCTATTAGGAAACGCCACCGGAAACATCAATCAGATTGCCCATGCCTTGAATATAGCTCAGAAGGGTGAATCTTACGGGACGCAGAGTGCTCAATACACCTTGAATCGACAGGAAAGTAAGTATGAAGAGATCCGAAAGCAACTTTCGGAACTTCGGCATTTAGTTCGGCAAACATTACTGCGCAATGATCCTACAAGCGAGCACTATACGTAGCATAAAACATGCCCGCCAAATGGCCCACCATCTGTGGAAGGAAGAAAACACAGAAAAGATCGCCTACGAGACATACGGTGGAGTAGGGGACCGGCAGGATATCGAGGATACCTTGGTCGATATGCAGTTGTTGACCAAATTAACTAAGGGACAAACCGGTATTTTTCACGTTGCGATTAATCCGCGGGAAGAAGAAACCCTCAACGAAGAAGAAAAGAGACGTGCCATAGAAATGATCGAAGCGTTATGGCCGGATAAGGAGGGGAAGGGTGCGCTGAGCGGTCAACAACGCTTTCATGTAGATCATGTCAAAGATGGACGTACGCATTCCCATGTATTTTGGTCGATGGTACTGCAGGACGAAGGCAAGCTGATTGATTTGAAACTCTATAAGCGACGATTGCAAGAATGTGCTGTGGAGATGGAGAAAGAATTCGGTCATGAACCGGTCCCACGAACCCCATCGAAAGAGACCCTGGAGATTTCGAATGCCGATCGAATGCGAGAAACAGCGCAACAAAAGGCAAAGGATCGTAAAAAGGAAATATCCCGTATTTGGGAACAAACCTCCCATGCACAAGCATTCATAGAAGAAGCACGAAAGGCCGGGTATGAAATTGCCAAAGGGGACAAGTGCCGGTTTTTAGTTTTGGACCATGACGGGCAAGCATTTAACCTGGCGCGGGATCTTCCGAAGACCATTCGGGTGAAGCAGATTGCCGAACGGTTTGGGGCACTGGAGCAGGAGCTGGTTAGTGTTGAAATGGCGAGACAACGTCAATTGGTTTTTGACCGGGAGCAACAGGAGATTCAACAACAACACCGGATGCTGGATGCATCCGATCGAGCGGCCTCTTTACAGG
This sequence comes from Bacteroidota bacterium, assembly GCA_020438245.1. Lineage (GTDB taxonomy): Bacteria > CLD3 > CLD3 > SB21 > SB21 > JAGQUY01. The sequence goes on along the minus strand of JAGQUY010000170.1, from coordinate 167 downwards.
CAGAACAAGACAAGAAGTTGCGTGCATTCCAGGAGAAACAACAACGTGCTGGCACACCGAAAGCCAAACCGGAAAAACCGATTATTCTACCCTCTAATGACCATCTCCAGCGACATGACCAATTGCAAAAATGGAGCGCAATTGCGGGCCAAAGAAAAAAAGAGTTT
>JAGQUY010000169.1 GCA_020438245.1 Bacteroidota bacterium | reverse complement strand
TCTATCCCGACCTGCCGAAGGGGTACCAGATCTCCCAGTTCGACAGGCCCTTGTGTGAACAGGGATGGATCGAGATTGAAACCAGTGATACGGTAAAACGAATCGCCATTACACGGATTCATTTGGAAGAAGATGCCGGAAAATCGATACATGATGATGCGATTACGGGTGGATCCGGCACGTTTGTTGACTTAAACCGATGCGGCACACCCCTGATAGAAATCGTTACCGAACCCGATTTTACCTCAACCGAAGAAGTAACCGCGTATCTTACCAAGATAAGGCAAATGGTCCAATATCTTGAAATCTGCGACGGAAACATGGAAGAAGGTAGTCTCCGGTGTGATGCCAATATTTCTGTGAGACGGGTCGGCACCAAAGCGCTTGGTGTAAAGACAGAATTGAAGAATATGAATTCCTTCAAAGCAGTGGAGCGGGCACTGAATTTCGAAATGCGACGGCAGATTGCACTACTATCCAGCGGAAAATCTGTAGTGCAGGAAACCCGCCTGTGGGATGATGGTGCCGGGGAATCCAGATCGATGCGATCTAAAGAAGAAGCGCACGATTACCGATACTTTCCAGAACCTGATTTGGTTCCACTTAGGGTGGACAAGGAGTGGATCGACCGAATTGCATCCAACCTGGCAGAGTTGCCTCAAGCGCGCAGAGATCGTTTTATCAAAGAATATCAGATCCCAAAATATGACGCGGAGATCCTTACCTTATCCAAATCACTTGCAGATTATTTTGAAACGACCGTCCGCGCAAGCGGAGATGCCAAGTTATCCAGCAACTGGATCATGAGTGAAGTGATGGCCGTGCTCAAAGACAAGAAACTCGACGCAGCCGAGTTCAATGTCCGGCCGGAAAGACTCGGTCGATTGCTTCGGCTGATCATCCAGGGTACAATCAGCGGTAAAATTGCAAAATCGGTTTTTGAAGAGATGTGTTCAACGGAGAAGGACGCGGACGAAATTGTTGGCGAGAAAGGGCTGTTGCAGATCAGCGATCCTCAAGAAATAGGCAGGCTTGTTGATCGGGCCTTGGACGCCAATAAGACTCAACTGGATCAGTACTTACAGGGAAAAGAAGCCCTGTTTGGACACTTTGTTGGACAGGTCATGAAACTTTCTCAGGGGAAGGCCAGTCCGGCATTAACAAATACAATTCTGAAAGAACGTCTTGAAAAGCTGAAAGGCTGACAGAAATTTCTTGAAAGCCAGCCAACAGGTCGCTATCTTTGCACCTCTTTGGAAAATCCGGCGTCAAGGTGATTCGCAAGTGCGGATTTAAACAATAGGAGAGATGCAGGAGTGGTTTAACTGGCACGCCTGGAAAGCGTGTGTGCGGGAAACCGTGCCGAGAGTTCGAATCTCTCTCTCTCCGCTGAACTATAGAAAAGGAGCAATCCGATGAAAATCGATATGGTTATGCCGCAAATGGGTGAAAGCATCGCTGAAGGCAAAGTCCTGAAGTGGCACAAGAAGGTCGGGGACAAGGTTCAGAAGGACGAAACGGTGCTTGAAATCAGCACTGACAAAGTCGATTCGGAAATTCCTTCTCCGGCAGCAGGCATAATCGCTGAACTTGTTGTTGCAGAAGGCGAAACGGTTGCCGTTGGGACTCTGATTGCACGCATTGAAACCGATGCTTCAGTATCTGCCAATCAGGCTCCAACTCCAAAAGTGCAACCTGCCCAGGCCACATCTCCCACGCCTAAGACAGCCACTGCAAGCACTACGTCATCGACAGGAGCATCCGCGTCGATCGACATGGTCATGCCGCAGATGGGTGAAAGTATTGCAGAAGGTAAGGTCCTTAAGTGGCATAAGAAAGTTGGGGACAAAGTTCAGAAGGACGAAACGGTATTGGAAATTAGTACGGACAAAGTTGATTCGGAAATCCCTTCCCCTGCAAGCGGCGTCATAACGGAAATTCTTGTTCCCGAGGGTGAGGTTGTTGCAGTAGGAACTCTAATTGCACGTATCGGATCGGCATCGGGGGCTGTTGCAGAGTCTGCAGTTACTCCAGCTTCACCGAAAAAGGAAGAAGCCATGCATTTTACCGGCTCGATTGAGGATTACCAGAAGAAATCCTCGGTCACGGCCGCGGCATCACCAAGACCCGCCCAAGTCCCTGCAAAAATGGAGGGCGGAAGCCGTTTCTATTCACCTTTGGTCCGCAGTATTGCCCAAAAGGAAGGTCTATCTATGGCGGAGTTGGAAGCGATACCCGGAACCGGTTTGAATGGGCGGGTTTCCAAGAACGACATATTGGGATATCTGTCGCACCGACAAAAAGGTATTCGTGCACCATCACAGAGCTCTGCGGCCATGCCCGTCAAACAGGTTGCGGATGTGAAGTTTGGTTACCAGAAGGAGCGGGTTGAGCTCATTGAGATGAACAATATCCGAAAGCTTACTGCAGAATATATGCGAAGAAGCCTGGACACATCCGCTCATGTCTACACGATGACCGAGGTGGATATGTCGCGGATCGTAAAGTTTCGTGAAAAACACAAGTCTGCCTTTGAGAAAAGGGAGGGAATCAAACTGACCTATACGCCATTCATTATTGATGCGATGATCAAGGCGGTTAAAGATCTTCCAATGATCAACGTTTCTGTCGACGGAACAACGATCGTGAAAAAGAACTATATCAATTTAGGTATGGCGGTTTCCATTGAAAACAATACGGCGCTCATTGTTCCTGTTATTAAGGATGCCGATACTCTTAACCTGACGGGCCTATGCAGGGCTAGCAACGATTTGGCCGTTCGCGCCAGGTCCAAGAAGTTGAAGCCGGATGAAATCCAGGATGGCACGATCACGCTCACAAACATGGGTGTTTTCGGCAGTACAGCCGGCTTTCCGATCATCAATCAGCCGCAAGTTGCCATTATGGGGGTCGGGGCCATTAAGAAGAGGCCGGTCGTGATACAGGATGAAGACGGTGAAGATACCATAGCTATTCGCTCCATTATGTTTGCATCATTGTCATACGATCACCGGGTAGTTGATGGTGCGTTGGGCGGATCGTTTCTTCAACGGGTCGCATTTCATTTGGAAAACTTTGACATCACGACAGCTCTGTAAACCTTGCGATCAGAAGTACCAACAAACTCCCGCTCAGCGGGAGTTTTTTGTTTATGATTATCGATTACTCATTATATTTGATTGCTGATTCAACTCGTACTCCGATTCAATTATTGTTGCCGATTGTCGAAGAAGCACTGACTGGGGGGGTAACTATTGTCCAGTATAGGGATAAAATTTCATCCGATCATGATTTCAAGAACTCGGCGAAGAAAGTTCTCGCCATATGCCGTCGGGCGGGGATTCCCATGATCGTGAACGACAGGATCGGCATCGCAATGGAAATTGATGCAGATGGTGTGCACTTGGGTCAAACCGATCAACATTCCGCTGAGGTTCGATCGCAACTGGGATCCGGAAAAATAGTCGGCATGTCCGCACATACCCTGGCAGAGGCTTACCAGGCAGAAGAAGAGGCTTTTAATTATCTCGGTTGCGGGAGCGTATTTCCGACAACCACAAAGCATGATATTCGCGGAATCCTCGGAATTGACGGGTTGGAACGGATTGCCAAGAGTGTGAATATTCCTGTCGTAGCTATTGGTGGGATCAATACAACGAATGTTGTCAAACTTAGGGATACTGGAATAGCGGGAATTGCCGTGGTATCAGCAATACTTCAAGCAAGGAATCCGGGACGCACGGCTGGAGAACTAAAAGACCTGCTTAAGCGGCGCGCCTAAATTTCCAAGCCTGTTTGTTTGGAATGACGGCGGGGTTTTAGACGCAAATGCTCGTAGGCCAACTGGGTGACCTCCCGGCCTCTGGGGGTTCTTTTTAGAAATCCCTTTTGGATAAGGAATGGTTCGTACACCTCTTCAATGGTTCCCGGTTCTTCGCCCACAGATATGGCAATCGTGTCCAATCCGACAGGGCCACCCCCAAATTTTTCGATGATTGCAATAAGAATACGCTTATCCATCTCGTCGAGTCCATGTTCATCAACCTCCAGAGCCTTAAGGGCAAAATCGGCTATATCCTTATTGATCGTGTCCTGACCGCGTACCATGGCAAAATCTCTGGCTCTTTTTAGCAGTCGGTTGGATATTCTCGGCGTTCCCCGCGAGCGCTTCGCGATTTCGGATGATCCGCCGGCATCGATGCTGACCTGGAGGATATCAGCAGAACGGGTGACTATTTTCGTCAAGTCTTCGTCATTGTAGTAGTCAAGGCGGGCGGTAATTCCAAATCGACCGCGCAGCGGTGCAGTTATGAGACCAGCTCTGGTTGTCGCGCCGATTAAAGTAAAGTGGGGAAGGGCAAGTTGAATGGTTCTGGCACTTGGTCCCTTGTCGATAACAATATCGAGTTGAAAATCCTCCATAGCTGAATACAGATACTCTTCGACTATTGGATTTAACCGGTGAATCTCATCGATAAAGAGAACATCCTTTTCCTCCAAATTGGTGAGGATGCCTGCAAGGTCCCCGGCCTTGTCAAGAACGGGTCCGGACGTGATGCGTATTTGGACTCCAAGTTCATGAGCAATTATATGGCTAAGGGTAGTCTTGCCAAGTCCCGGCGGACCTGACAACAGGACATGATCAAGGGCATCACCCCTCATTCTGGCAGCCTCAATAAACACCTTGAGGTTATTCAGAATCTTTGCTTGTCCGACGAACTCATCGAAACGCGATGGCCTTAACGACAAATCAAGGTCAGTGTCCTCAAGCGCTTTTGATGGTCGAATCAGATGTTCATCCTTATGAGCCACAAAAAAGTCTCCAAAGTGAAAATTAACCCTGAACGCCTCCCGAATCAACCATAACACGCCAGAGTTCATCCAGCCGCTTTTCAAAATCGGCAAGGCGATCGACGTAGGCAAGGTTTTTTAATGCCTGGCGGTGATTTCTAGCTGGATAGCCAGACACGATTTGATTCGGACGGATAGTACCGATCACGCCCGACTGAGCGCCGATCGTGACGTCATCACCGATATGGATATGTCCCACCAAGCCGGCTTGTCCGGCGATGGTCACTCTGTTACCGACTTCCGTGCTGCCCGCAATTCCCACTTGGGCAGCAATTAGACAGTTTTCCCCAATAAGTACGTTGTGGGCGATTTGTACGAGGTTATCGATTTTGGTTCCTTTTCGAATACGCGTTTCACCGATCGTCGCGCGGTCAATTGTGCTATTGGATCCGATTTCAACATCGTCCTCAAGGACGACGCATCCCATGTGAGGTATCCTGTGGTGTCCATCTTCCTTGGTGTAATAGCCGAAGCCATCACTTCCTATTACGCAACCGGCCTGGAGAATTACATGATTCCCGATCACGCTGTTGTCCGCGATGGTAACGTTCGGGTGAATTACGGTGTTATTGCCGATTTCCACCCGGTTTCCGATGACAACATGAGAGTAGATGTTGACGCTATCGCTCACATGGCAGTTCTTACCAATTATGCAATATGGACCGATCGATGAAGAGTCTGCAATAGTACTTTCCTCTCCAATCACGGACGTTGGATGAATTCCCGGTTGCTGTTTTGGTCGATCGATTAGTTGTTCGATAAGAAGGGCCAAGTGTTCGCGGGGTGAATGGGAGAGGCAGTAGCTGATTTCCATATCTTCAAGCCGTTTCAGAATGTCCGTCGAAACCAGATCGGCGTCCACAAGAAGTGCTTTTGAGCGAATTTCCTTGAGCCGAAGGAGTACGTCCTTTCCAAAAATTACGGACAACTCATTGGGAGCAGCCTTGAAGGGCGTGGAAATACCCAGCAGGCGAACATCAGCGCCATGAAGTTCCAGATCGAGTGAATCCGCGAGGGTCTTGAATGAATACATAAAAAAATGGAAATCCCCGAGGATTTCCATTCTTAGCGAGTCACAGCTCTTTTATTTCGTCTTAGAGTCTTTTGGTTTCGAGTCGGTTTCGGTCGACATCTTAACGAGCTCATCAATTGCTCGTTGGGTAACATCATATTTGGTTTCATAAGAAAGCAGGATTCCAGACGCAGAATCCAAAATAAAGTCCAAACCGTCAGCTTTTCTGATCTTCTCCAGCGCTTTCCTGACTTTGTCCAGAATTGGTTCCATGAGCTCCTGCTGCTTCTTGTAAAGATCGTCCTGGTATTTTTGCTGGTTATTTTGGATCACGTAACTCAATTCTTCAATCCCCTTGAGAAAAGACTGTTTTACGTTTTGTTTAAAGAGGGGATTGTCTTTGTAGTTTTTTACATAATCATCCTGCATGGTATTCAAAGAATCCTGCAAGTATTGAAGATGACGGTACAGTTTTTCCTGTTCGCCCTGCAACTTTTGCTGGACAACCTGGGTTTCTTTGAGTGATTGCAGAATTTTCTGCGCATCGGCGTATGCAATCCTGGATTGAGCTTGCAACGCGGATCCCGCAAAGATCATCAAAGACAGGATCACGAAATTGGTCAAACGTTTCACAATAGACTCCAATGTTAGTTTAGGTGTGCTTGATAGTTACTCATCAATTTTTTTGACTTCTGACTCATCTTTCTTATTTTCGAGTCCAGATTGATCGACCGGCTTTTTGGGGGTGACGGTGGTTGCGCCGGTGGGTCTGCGGTTTGACGACGGCAACTCAGTTCCTGCCTGAGAAGTCTGCTGCAGGACGGACAATCCGAGACCGGTCAGTTCTTGAAGAACGAGTGGGGTCACATCGTATTTCTTGTCGATAGACACGGGATTCCCGGCAGAAATATCGAAAATCACGTCATACTTTTCCCGGATACGAACATTGTCAATACCCTTCCGGATTTTGTCAACCAGTGGTTGAAGGAGTTCCTGTTGCTTCTTGTAGAGCTCACCGTTTACCGGAGAAAATTTTTGCTCCTGAAAGGCGTTGATTTGCTGTTTGCCGTCTTTAATCCGTTTTTCGATTACATCCCTGCCGGTCTTGGTAAGGGTAATACTGATCGTTTCCATTTCTTTTTCTAAAGCCGAAACGCTGTCGCGCATTGCGGTTATCTGGTCCGTCCATTGGGCGGCCAGCTTTTGCAATTCAATCTGAATGTCTGCTGAGGATTTGACTTGGGACACCACATATTGAAAGTCAACAAATCCCAGACGAGTTTGGGCCGGAGAAAATTCCGGAGCAGCAAGCCATGTTCCAAACATCAGACAAAGGCAAACGATAGACTTCAAGGAGTCCTCCTTAGAACTGTTGTCCCAACTGGAAATGAAAGTGGGGATAATTTTTCCCCTTATTCTTTTTATCGAAGCCGTAACCGATATCCAGGCCTATCATACCGACCAATGGCATGAAAAGACGAAAGCCGTATCCCGCCGATCGTTTGACGTTTAACGGATCTGTGACCGTGAGTGACCTGAAAACATTTCCCGCCTCAACAAAGCCCAACAAGTACATGGTTGGATTTGGTATGATCGGCAGTCTGAGTTCGGCTGAATATTTGAACGCCGTCGAACCGCCGACTGCAAAACCCCGATCCTGGGGCCCGATATTTCTGTCTCCATATCCGCGCAACTGTATGGAGCCGAAATTGATGAGACTGCCTCCCATATAGAAACGATCTTGTTGAGGGATTTCTTCCACTACCGAGGTGTTGCGGAATGTACGCGCGTAACCCATTAAGACCTCGGTATACAGAACAAAATTCCAAAAAGTCGGATAAAAGTTCTCTGCCCTGAAAGTATGTTTATGATAATTTTTCGGCAAGACAAAAACGGAATTCGCATATCCGGTTGTGTCGATATTAATGAAACCTACCTCGGTGGTCAGGGTGTATACGGACCCTGTTTTCGGAAATTCAGCGGCGTCCTTACTGTTTCTCTGCACGGTTTGGCTGAGTGTCAGACCCTGTTGTTTCCCATAGGTAAAATAACTGTAGACCTGGCCTCCATAAGGGGTCAACGTTGAATTAGAGTAGGCGGCGGTCCAACTTGCGGAGAAGTAGTCGTCCGGCCATTTCAGCCGGCGTCCAAACGTCAGCGATCCGCCAAAGCTCTGGCTCTTATAACCAAAAAGAGCCGCTCGCCTGGTTCCGTCCAAGGAGTAATAGTAGCTTGCACCGAAGGAGGTTCTCGTGTCAAACAAGTATGGCTCGCTGAAGGCAACAGAGAACACCCGATAGCCTGCTCCGCCTAATTGAAGGTTGAGACTTACAATCTGCCCGTTTCCCAGAAAATTATTGAATGCGACGCCCGCTGACCCAACCAGTCCATCCTGCGCACTATACCCCATAGATAGGTTGGCGGTATCGGTCGGCTTTTCGGTAACGGTTACAATCACATTGACTTTGTCCGGCCCGACAGGTTGGACATCCGGAATAACGTTTTCAAAGTAATTCAAAACCATCAGGTTGCGTTGCGTGCGAATAAGCGCTTCGCGACTGAATTTCTCGCCGGGAAATGCGGC
>JAGQUY010000168.1 GCA_020438245.1 Bacteroidota bacterium | reverse complement strand
TGAACCAGAACCTCCGTACACTGATTGTCGATAACGAGCGGTTCGATTTTCCGTTTGGTCATCGGAATGATGACGGAACCGCCGGAAGGGATACGCTTCCAGCAGCGGAAAGGCTTGTCGTTTGCTTCGTTGATCCGCTCGCTTTCCGTTCTTTCGTAGCGTCCCCAGTTGGCGATCAGTTCTACCTTATCCACGCTGGAATCCACGCAAAACGTGAATCCCAAGGACGATGGAACGAGTGACTGGTTGGTCGAGGCATCCACCTCTCGGGTGCCTTCCTGTTCGTCCTCGGCTCCGGCCCCGGGCAGTTCGTCCTCTTCGGTGATGACTGCATTTTGCGGAGCCAGCTTTCCGACCAGATAACGGTCACGGACGCTCATGCCGATGATCTCTTCGACCGGGCCGTCGGCTGGGCCGAGAAGGTCGTCTATCATGGCCGCCTGCATCAATTCACGGACGTATGCCTGCTCGCTGGATGTATCTCCCGAAATGACGGGGAATGCCGTCCAACTCACACCGGTAGTCGTTTTCAGGGCATTCTCGAACAGCGCCCAATCCAACCTGTTGATCGGTGCCTTGTTTTCAGGGACGGGAATGGTCAGTTCATCCAGTGTGGCGGTCGGTGTTGCCGGTAGATAGCCATCGAAATAGAACGAGGTGTCTTCGAGCGAATAGCGCTTCCTGAAGACCCGGCCTACACCGATCACGGTGTACTTGCCGTCACGCTCTTCGGTGATCAGCATCGCGTCTTCCGGCTGGATACCGCGCAAGCTGGAAGAGCCGAAGTCAATGGTAAGCACATAGCCATTGAGCCGGGCTTCTTCACCGAGCCTCACCAGCCATGCGTTGTTATTTCTTCCCGAAGGCACCGGCGGGGTCTGTTCGGGATTCACATTGTCATTGTCAGTCATTTACAAACCTCCATATCATTTCGACCCCTTCGGGGAGACGTTCATGAAATTGAACAGATCCATATTGCCGTCGTCTTTGGCCGGGGATGTTTTCTTTTTGCGGGGAGTCGAGGTCTTTTTTTTCTTTTTGTCGTGCAGCCCTTGGGCGACCTCTTCCTCGTGGCGTTCGTGATTCAGCTTGAGCAGGCGCTGCAGGACTTCACGCCGAGCTTCTTCGGAAATTGTGAAACGCTCGTTTTTGCCATTGGGGAGGTATGCCACTTGATGAAAATCATGTTCTAAATTGATATCAGTCCAGCCATAAGCTCCGAGAACCTCTTCGTCTAATCTAACGATATGTTCTCTAAACTCTTGAATATCTGAATCGCTTAATGCTCTATCATGAACAGCCTTCGTCAAAGTGGTAAGTCCAACTCCTCTGTTACCTAACAGCAATTCTCTACGATCATGGTAGAGCCTTCCTGTTTCTAGTAATCCTGTTTCACCCTCATTCGGGAAAGGAAAGGTTGCGAAACACATTTTAGGGCTATACCTCTCTGCAGCTTTCATTTTCCCTGCATGTTGCCATGCACAAGCCCAATGAATGTTGCTTTGTAGTACAGAAAAAACGGAAAAGGATTCTGAAGCAACAACAATAACTTGTGAATCAAAAACTTGTGATCTTGGCACAAAGACAAAGGCATTAGTGCTACTAACTCTTGCGATTGCTAATACTTTGTTACATCCTTTTCCTGCTTTTCCCTTATTAAATAGGTGCCCCATCCCCAACTTCTGATAAAGCCCCTTTGCATTCGCTTCATATCGCCACCAGTTTTTTGATAATTTGGGTTTCGTTTCAATGAGCCCTTCTCTGTAGGACTTAACATTGTCAACCACATGCTGAAATGCTGAAGGAAATAAATCCCGAGCTTTTGCGATATCCCAATCCCAGAAATTGATTGCATACCTTTGGGCTTTACAGGTTGGATTGCTGTTAAGATCCTTTCCTGTCAGAAATGGAAGCACTACTCCAAGATCACTTCCTGCCTCACTGATCAGCTTTTCAGCAAGATCAGGTTCAACGAAAAAACCACTGCCATTAGGGATCACTCCATAAAATGCCATTTCACTATTGGCGAGTAGTTCAACAGGCTTCCAAGATGATTTTTCCGATGTCAAGAAGGACGAAATATTCTCTTCTTCTTTCCCGTTAAGAACGGGTTTTCTATGATAATCACCCTTGAATACATGTACTTGGGAAACAAAGACATTAGCGGTTCCAGGCCACTTCATCTTCGAATTTGCAAATGTGATCTGTCCACCGGCCTCCAACAAACCATGCAAAGAAGCTATTCTCGTCTCACCTTCAGCAATAGATGAAGTTGCGAGTAATCCCAAATGTCCATTTAGGGATAAAATATTGAAAGAACGGTAAAAGAAATGACTGCAGATATCTACATTCTTTGTTGCACATGGATTAAACATCACTAATGTCGAAGTATAGTGTTCTCCCAATCTGGCAGTCACAGTTTTTCCAAACATGAATGGCGGATTTCCTACAAACGCATCAAATCCACCACGTTCAAAAACCTCCGGAAACTCCAGCGCCCAATGGAAAGGTTTCCTTGC
>JAGQUY010000167.1 GCA_020438245.1 Bacteroidota bacterium | reverse complement strand
GCCGATCTCGCCAAGGGCCATCCGGGCGCACAGATTCGCGACAACGCGCTGAGCAAGGCACGATTTGAATTCCGCTGGGAGGATCAATTCAATCTCTCACTGGATCCGGACACCGCCCGTGAATTTCACGACGAGACCCTTCCGGCCGAAGGTGCCAAGGTAGCGCACTTCTGCAGCATGTGCGGACCGCACTTCTGCTCGATGAAAATTACGCAGGATGTTCGCGACTACGCCGCCTCTCATCACCTCGATGATACCAAGGCACTGGAAGAGGGCATGAAAGAAAAGGCGGAAGAATTCAAAAAGGCAGGTTCAAAGATTTACGTCGAAGTGTAATACTGATTCCATGGTGAGCTATCGAACCACGGATACATGCGCCTAATGCTCTTCACCGAAGAGGGAAATTTCTATCCGGGTTTCGGCTCCCCTGTCGCCGCAAATCAGGACACGTCCCTCCACAAACCTATTTGCCGTCTTTCTAAGAATTTCCATTTCACCTGTCAAAATCCTCTGTTCGCCGCCGTGCTGTTTGCCTTTTTTGAGGCAAAGTAATGTTGGTTTTAATAGTCGTATGTGAGTACATTCTGTCATGCGTTACCTTCTTCTGTGTCTACTTCCGCTCTCCCTCTTTTCTCAACAAAAAGTGTACCGTGTAAAGGTCGACGGCGCGATCAATCCTGCATCCGCCGAATTCATTCAACATTCCATTGACGAGGCTCAATCCGGTGAAGCCACCTGTCTCATAATCGAAATCGACACACCAGGCGGATTGATGAAGTCGATGAACGTGATTTGCAAGTCCATCCTGGCTTCTGAAGTTCCTGTGGTGATGTATGTTTCTCCCAGCGGTTCGCATTGTGCATCCGCGGGTGTTTTCATCATGATGGCGTCTCATGTGGCCGTCATGGCGCCCGGCACCAACATCGGAGCGGCCCATCCGGTCAATCTGGGCGGCGGGGGCGCAGACAGTTCTCAAACGGCTATGATGGAAAAAGTCACCAACGACGCGGTGTCCTATATTCGAAGTCTCGCCGAAAAAAATAAACGTAATCCTGATTGGGCCGAAGATGCGGTTCGCAAGAGTGTCTCGATCACGGAGACGGAGGCTCTGAAACTTTCTGTTATCGACATGGTGGCCAAGAATTTTGACAGTCTGCTGGTTCAGCTTGACGGGCGGGTGATCGAAACGCTCGTAGGCAAAAAAACCATTGCCACGCAGGATGCTGAAGTGGTGACAATCAATCGCGGGTGGCGTCTTGATATACTGGATATTCTTACCGATCCGAATATCGCGTACATCCTGATGATGCTCGGTATTTACGGGCTGTTTTTTGAATTGTACAATCCCGGTTCGATCCTGCCCGGTGTGATCGGCGGAATCTGCCTCATTCTTGCTTTTTATTCTTTTCACACGCTGCCCATCAACTACGCCGGTCTGGCTCTGATTCTTTTCGCCATTGTGTTGTTTCTGCTCGAGATCAAGGTAACCAGTTATGGTATTCTGTCCATCGGCGGCGTTATTGCGCTGTTGCTGGGGTCAATGATGCTCATTGAAGAGACCGACCAGATGATGAAGCTTTCACTGGCGGTCGTGGTTCCGGTCGTCACGGTGACCGCGCTCTTTTTTCTTTTTATTGTCGGAGTCGGCATCAAGGCCCAATCCAAAACGATCACCACCGGGCGTGAAGGCATGATCGGCGAGAGCGGGACGATTGTTATGCTGAGCGAAGATGGAAAGTCCGGTCAGGCCAACATTCACGGAGAATTGTGGAGAATTTATTCGACGGACCGTTTGACGACCGGTGAAGCTGTCAAGGTCGTAGCATTAAATAATTTAAGACTCGAGGTTAAATCATTGATCGAGCCGCCTTCCTCTAACGTTGACAAAACGGAGTAGTCTTATGCAATTCGAAGTCTTTACCCTATTTCTTGTTTTTGTAATTGTTTCATTTCTCGCAAGCGCCATCAAAGTGCTTAGGGAATACGAACGCGGAGTTGTCTTCCGATTGGGACGCCTTCTTGGAGTGAAAGGTCCGGGTCTCATCATTCTGATTCCCATCATTGATCGGATGGTCAAGGTCAGTCTTCGAACGGTCGTCATGGATGTGCCGCCGCAGGACATCATTACCCGCGACAATGTCTCGGCACAGGTGAATGCGGTAGTGTACTTCCGAGTACTGATGCCGGAGAAGGCCATCATCGACGTTGAGAATTACATTGCAGCCACCTCCCAGCTTTCGCAGACGACGCTTCGCAGTATCATCGGTCAGTTTGAACTGGATGATTTACTCGCGGAGAGAGAAAAAATCAACCACCAGCTTCAGGAAATAATCGATAACCAGACGGAACCGTGGGGTATCAAGGTCTCAGCCGTAGAAGTCAAGCACATCGACCTGCCGCAGGAAATGAAACGTGCCATGGCCAAGCAGGCCGAAGCGGAACGCGAACGGCGTGCCAAGGTCATTGCGGCGGAAGGCGAGTTGCAGGCCTCCTATAAATTGGCGGAGGCCAGCGATGTAATCAGCAAGACTCCTTCTGCGTTACAGTTGAGATATCTGCAAACCCTTGTGGAGATTTCTTCGGAAAACAATACGACCACGATTTTTCCGTTTCCGATCGAATTTCTCAAATCCTTTGGTCAGTTGGTGGAAGGAAAGAAGTAGACGAGTCAGATCGGCTTATCTTTGGCAAAGAGCACGCTCAGTTGATCTTCACCTTCCGTCTTTGCAACTATCGCAGTGCCGCTGCTGTCGCTCCAGTTGTTGACCGATGTGCGCATCATATCGAGCACGCGGTCGACGGCCAGCAGTAGTCCGATTCCTTCCAGCGGTAATCCGACCGCTTTCAGAATGATCGTCATCATAACCAATCCCGCCATGGGGATGGCCGCCGCGCCGATGCTGGCGAGCAAAGCCGTCAGAACGATTATTCCTTGTTGCAGCAGGGTTATCTCTATTCCATATGCCTGCGCAATGAACATTGCCGCAACGCATTCGTACAGCGCAGTGCCGTCCATATTGATCGTTGCGCCGAGAGGGAGAACGAAACTGGTAACCTTGTTGGAGATCCCGGCGCGGTTTTCCGCGCAATCCATCGTAACCGGAAGCGTTGCCGAAGACGAAGCGGTTGAAAAGGATGTCAGCAGGGAGGGCGACATGGCTTTGAAGAGTTTCCAGGGACTTATTTTTCCTATGAGAATGAGCAGTAATGGAAGCGTTATGAAAGCGTGGAAGGCCAGTCCTGTGATTACGGTGGCCATATAGGCGGCAAGCGGAGGAAACGCGCTGAATCCGGTTTCTGCGACGATCTCCGCTATCAAGGCAAAGATCCCTATGGGAGCAAAACGAATAATAAACTGTGTGAGACGCATCATGACTTCGAACAATGCCTGAAACCATTCGGTGAGTCGGATGCGGTAGCTTTCGGCCGTTCGGGTAACGAAAAATCCAAACAACAGCGAGAAAAAGATCACCGGCAGGATATCTCCGTCGATCATCGACTTCAGAGGATTCGTCGGAATAATTCGAAGCAGTGTGTCTCCAACGGTGGCAGCCCGCTCTGCGAGATCCTCGGGAGTCTGTTGAAGAAGAAGAGGCGCACCGATGCCCGGCTTGATAAGATTGACCAGAATAAGTCCTGTGAGGATGGCCGCCAAGCTGGTGCCTACGTAGTACCCCGCCGTCTTGAGACTAAGCCGACCGAAGTCCTTTCCGGAAGCAATGCCGGTAATACCGGAAATCATCGACGCAACAATCAGCGGTACGATAACCATGCGCAGGGCCCGCAAGAAAAGCGTTCCAAGCACTGCCACATAATCAGTCACCCAGTAACCGACACCGGCCTCACGTGCAAAGGCACCAATGGCAATTCCGAACGCCATTCCGATGGCGATTTGCCAGTGGAGACCGGATTTGATGGCTGCGAAAATCCTTTTCATGTCATTCAAAGAACGCAATGGTCGCTATAAAGTCAAGCTTGGAAGACAGATTGAGGACAACTGAAAGTCCGACAGAAAACGAAATTGGCGAGCCATTTTTCTATTTAACATCAACATTTTCAATGGTTTTTTCTTGATTATTTTCCTCTAAAAATCTATTCTTTAACGATAGGACAAAACGGAGGCGAGCCATGTCTACTTTTCATGTTCCTCTGGCCACGTCGATGAGTCGGCTCGGTACGGAAACAGCTTTTGAAGTGCTGGTAAAAGCCAAAGCCCTCGAAGCACAGGGTAAACACGTTATTCATTTGGAAATCGGCGAACCCGATTTTGATACGCCC
>JAGQUY010000166.1:7873-9403 GCA_020438245.1 Bacteroidota bacterium | reverse complement strand
AACTTGACCGCGATGCAAAAGGACGGTCGCCTGCGCATTTCGGGCGCTCGCCCAGTAATAGCGGTGTGTAGTATCCGCTGCCGGTTCGATCGCTTTCGCCCATGCCAAGACGGTGTCAAGCGCCAGTCCTTTGTAGGCAAGCTCATTGAGGACATTCACCATACCGGAGACGTAGCGTCTCCCGCTAAGACTATCCAGGTAATGCCGGGCCGCAGCTCGAGCTTCGGATTCGTTTTGTGCTTCGATCCATGCATCGACGAGTTTCGATCTTGCCGATGAGGCATCTTCACCGGCCGGATAGGCTGTGATAAATTTGTTCAATTGCACTGCCCGTTCTGAAGGGTTGTCGATAGCAAGAGCTTCTCTGTATTGCTCCGATTCGGATAATTTAGAGCAGGATACAACGCACAAAACGAGGAGCGTGAGTGTACTTGTTTTCATAAAAAATTCCGTTCTCAGATACTGTTGTGTAATAATTGATCTTCTCAGGGTTTGAATATACGATCAAAAACCAACTTTTAACTACGCAAATAGAAATGGAAAGTTCTAAACATCTCATGCTTCTCGTAACGCGTTCGTAAATGGCAGGGTGTTCAGGATGGACAGAAACAGTACACCGCAAGAGTTGCCATCGGGGAAATGAACGAGTCGGACGTTTATCCGATCGAAATCGATATTTCAGTTGGTTCAGTTCTTGGCGTCCGTACCAAGTGTTGAATAATACGCAACGACCCGGTCATGGGCTCCTGGCATGGTGTATACGTCCGGAACACGTGACTCGATAACCTGTGCAATGACTGCAGCCACTTCTTCGGCGCTCTGCGAATTGGGGAGTGTTCTGGAGTCGGGGCCGCCATGCAACGCATTGAGTCCGAAGTCGGTTCGTACGACCGGGGGCGATACGATCGAGAACTGTATATTCGGATGGGTTTGCTGAATTTCCTCCCGGAAAGTCGCAGTCAGTGCGTTCAGAAAATGTTTGGCGCCGCAATAGGCCGAGCGGATCATGGCAAACGGTACCCGGCCGAGCATCGAAGATATGTTGATGATATGGCCTTCGCCTGCCGCTTTGAAGTGTGGCAGCACCTCCTGCATTCCGTACAAGGCCGACTTGACATTGAGTCGGATCATATCGTCAATGTCTTCTTCGGTCAGTTGGGAAGGCGGTCGAGAGATACCCTGACCCACATTATTAATCCAGACGTCGATCTTTCTAAAACGATCGATCGTCCTATTCACGGCATGGCGGATTTCCTCGCGATTGGCGGCATCGGCCTTTACCACAAGGGTGTTTGGCCCGCACTTTTCGGCGACCTGTTTCAGTTTGTCTTCACGTCGGGCAAGAAGTGCCAGCGACACGCCTTGTTTTGACAGCAATTCGGCGGTGGCAGCCCCAATTCCGGCACTGGCGCCGGTGATGACGACAACTTTGTTCATTTTTCCTCCGTAAAAAAGCGGTTCACTTGAATTGAAATATCTGTTCGCCTACCATCCCAAATAGAACACGAGCGCCATTGAAAAAGCTGCGGC
>JAGQUY010000166.1:0-7782 GCA_020438245.1 Bacteroidota bacterium | reverse complement strand
CCATCAGCAATTGCCATACATGGGCAGCCATGCCTTCATCGGGCTGTGGAGCTGTACCAACCAGAGTTAAATGAAAAAGCACCGTTGCGAGTGCCGAAAGCGACATAACAACCGGTACAAAAGCACTTGGTTTCTGCAACAAAGTTAAAGTGTTCATCGCGGTGTTCTCAACCATGCACTAATTTCAGCTGAAATACGCCACTAACCAGGTAGCCCAGTTTAGCCATGCATCCGTATGTGCAAGAAGAAATCTCAGCGGAAAAGAAATGATTAATAGTCCGCCTCCCCAGCCATAGGCCGGATGGAGCCTCCGATTTTGGATGGTATCATATGCGACACAGCCAATCACCAATAGAATCGTCAATCCAAGAAACAGCGGAGGTCCGGCGGATTCAATACCCGGGATTCGCGCAATCGCCGGCGTCAGCATATTCAACGAGGCGAGCAACATCAGTCTTTTGTGGATGTCACTTCGACGCCGATAATAAACCGCGATTCCGGTTAACAACGCAAAAATCAACATAATCGAAAGCGGGAACATCAAAAAAACGAGAGGCGGAAGATCGCCGTTTGTATGGCCATTCCTTGCGCCTGAAATTCCCGCCGCAAATCCCAAGATAACTACCATGATGGAAAGCCCTGCGGCGATCCAGCCGAGCGAACGATGGAGATTCACGCGACGAACTCGAACAAGCAGGACCTGCGTGATAAATACGGCAAACCACAACGTCATCACCATGCCATGCGCGTGAAGTAATGTGGAGAGGGAAGGATTGTTGAATAGGCCCATAAAGTAGTAGGTTCTGGCAAAACCCGCGATCATGATGAGCGTTGCAATAAGGGCAGCACCAAGGTACAGTCGACGATCGGAAATTTTGCTTTTTTCTTTCGGAACGCTGTTCATGTGGCCTTTTTTGGTTAAAGAGAATGAAATATCCGGCTAAATTCCGAACCCTCATCAAGGACAACCACACGTAGCTTCATCGTTCGTCTCCATTTCAAATTGAGGCACATCAAAAATAGACCAATCGGCTTTTAGAATGATCAAAGCTGCAATGATTCTGCATCAGCCGGCTTGTCCCGTGAGGAGAGCTTCCCTCACTGCCTCCAGATACACAGCGTCCATAGGAAAATCTTCCACTGGCTCGACAACACATCGGGTTATCACAAACCCTGCTTCCTCTGCCCACGCTGCCATCTCTTTGCCACTGTATCTGAGGGCAACGATGTCCGACTCTTCTCCGTAGTCAATAGCGCCATCACCTTCCCATGTTGCGACAACAAGCTGTCCACCGGGTCCCAAAATCCGAAACCACTCACGAAAAACCAATCTGGCATCCACGGAATTCACGTGGTGAAGGGCAAAAAAATTTAGAACCGCGCTGCATGATTCGTCCTCTACGAAAGACAGATCGCGCATATCGCCAACAGTCACGCGCGCTTCAGGTCCGAGCTTTTCTTCAGCGATTGCAACCATACGCGGTGACAAATCTATTCCCAAGAGTGCGTGTTTCTGATCATACCGTTCGCGGTACATTGAGAGCATGTGCCCGGATCCACAGGCGGTATCGACAACCGCACCGGTTGTGTTCGTAATACGATCCCGCAGGCGCCCGAGGACATCGGCATAGACTGGAAGGCGTATTTCCGTGTCCATCATCAGCGCGTACGAGTCTGCCGTTTCATCATACATTTTGCGTACTTCATCTGTAGACGATGGCCTCATGATTCTCCTGTCGACATAACTTCAATGATCCGCCACCAGATTCAATTCCACCTTATGCTCAAGGAGCGCCTTCAGTCCCGCCAACAGCGAAGTGAAACCTCCCATGGAATCAATGGCCCTGGCGACAATTTCATCTCCGGTTCCGGTGAACCCCCAGGTTTTAATAACCACAAGCGTTGTGTTATCCGGTCGCGCAATGAATTGCCATTCAACAGGATTCGGCGGATCGCCCCATTCGATAAGGATTCTGGAATTCTGTTCAACCGCTTTAACCAAGACTTTCGAAGAAGCGCCGTACATTTCCCATTCCCAGGTGACTTCCTGCCCTGCCGTCAAGCGCCCAGTGCTCTTGGTGAACCAAAATCTGGATGTAATGGCCGGATCTACAAACGCTTCAAACACTTCGCCAACAGGTCTGCGAATGAGCAGCTGGGCATTTACAACGGGTTCCTTCGTAACCTCCATATTGGTCTCTTCTCGTTATCCGTGTCTACTGAGGTGCAATGACCTTTGTGCATTCCGAAAAAATTCAATGTACCCGGTGACTTTGGTTGAAATCAGTTCATTGATGCTGTTTGCTTTGGAATCCAGCCTTGTGCCTTTGCCGATCGGGCCAGCATGACCAGCCCGATACCGACTACAAACACAATTCCCTGCGTTACGAAAGCCGCCGGGCCGGCCACAGATGCTGCGTTCGTCAGTACGAAGAGTCCAAAATCTTGAACAAGGATACCTGCCAATGAAGCGATGAGCAAAGGCAAAGCCCAGGTTTTTCGAAGAATCAAACCGAGGGAGCCCGCCGCTCCGCCCCAGACCGCGATAGCGGTTGCAGCAACAGCCCATGCCGTTCTGGATGCATAAAGTTCCTGCAGATCGGCACTCATTTTCGCAATATCATCGGGAGTCAACATCACGTCGCTCAGATAGGCGAGGCACCCCAGAAGATTCCACAACAGAGCAGCAATGGTTACAGGCATATACCATTTCGGAGGAGATGACATGGCGTACGTCCTTTCAATAAGTACCTGAGTGTGTATATTGGTTCGAGAAAAATCTACCCAATACCTGACGAAAAACAAAATAGAATCGCAAACCGGAAACGCCAGAGGTCGTTCATGCATCCTAAAGCTGCTAATACCGAAAAGCAATCTCCGCCCCAACCGGTTCACTCAATGTTCGTCAGATGCCTCTACCGGATAAAGGGTGATCGTCCCGAAGTTGCAGAAGATCCCAGAGATTTCCGTACAGATCTTCGAAAACAGCTACGGTCCCGTACGGTTCTTCTTTTGGTTCCCGGATAAACTTGATTCCTTTTGAATTCAGGTCCTTATAGTCTCGCCAAAAATCGTCGCTGTTTAGAAAAAGAAATACTCGCCCGCCCGATTGGTTGCCAATAAGAGCTTCTTGTTCCGGACTCGTTGCCTTGGCAAGTAGCAAGGTAACCCCGGTTGAGCCCGGAGGGGATACAACCACCCAGCGTTTCTGCTGATCTGTCTGATAGGTATCTTCCAAGAGCTCGAACTTGAGCTTTACCGTATAGAATTGGATAGCCTCGTCGTAATCCCTCACAATCAGTGCAATGTGAATAATGGACTGTTTCATGATTTCTTTGACTTTTTTATAAAAAACAGCTTCACGGATTGTATCAAACCTAGTCAATCCATTCCAAAAAACAAATATATTGAACCCGGATGCGTTGGGTTATATTCTGGTTCTGTCAATTTCAACGAAAGGTCTGTATGAAACAATTCGGCGGCAGAGTAACCAAGCGTCTGATCGAGCGATATTCCCAATCGCCAAACTGGAAAAATGACAGATTCATGAATCTTGTGGAAACCACCTTGCAGATTCATTTCCACAAAGTGCCGAAATTGCTCTACAAACAACTTTGTAAGGGAAAAGGACGCGTTCCCAGGGCACCAATTCCGGTGATACCGTTTCTGCAAAGCGAATTTGTATCTTCTTCAAAACTTGCCAAGCTGGTTTGGTACGGTCATTCTGCCGTCTTGATGCGAATGGCAAATACGACAATCCTTATCGATCCGATGTTCGGCTCCGATGCGGCACCCACGGCACCGTTTTCTGTGCGCCGATTTTCGAAACACACGCTGAATATTCTCGACGAGGTGCCGCCGGTTGATTTGGTTCTGCTGACTCATGATCATTACGATCACCTGGATCTTGCCAGCATCAAAAAATTGCGACAAAAAACCGGCCACTTCTTCGTCGCGCTGGGCGTTGCGCGGCATCTGATCAATTGGGGAATCGATCCGTCGAAGATAACGGAATTCGATTGGTGGAATACGCATCTGTTTGGAAACCTTTCCATCACCTTCACTCCGACGCGTCATTTTTCAGGACGTGGTCTCACCGATCGAGCAAAATCTTTGTGGGGAGGGTGGGTTCTCAAAACGGAGAAGGAAAACATCTACTTCAGCGGCGATAGCGGCTACGGCCCTCATTTCAAGGAAATTGGAAAAAAACTTGGCCCGTTCGATTTTGGCTTGATGGAGTGCGGTCAATACAATGAGAACTGGCATCAAATTCACATGTTCCCGGAGGAAAGTGTGCAGGCTGCGTTGGACGCCAAGGTTGCGAAGGCGATGCCTGTGCACTGGGGTGGATTCGCGTTGGCTCAACATTCATGGAAAGAGCCTGTTCAGCGGTTTGTGCGAGAGGCGGCGATGAAGCGGTTGCCGATATTGACTCCAAGAGTGGGGGAACTAGTCACACTTGCGGATAAAACATCGATATCATGGTGGAATTCCGTGGATTAGAAATCCACGGACCCAGGAAACACGACTAATCCCTGACCTTACCCGTAAAAAAACTGACTTTTGACGAAATCGGATTTCCGGAGGATCGCCTGAAGGTAACAAGTTGTCCGACGTGCCAGATACAATCCGCGATCGGTCCATTCAAATGATTCCAAAAAGGAAATTCTGTTCTTCCATTCGGATTCTCGTAAATGATTTTCAGGGAATCCAGGCTTTCGGTTTGCTTCAGTATGTCGCTAGCCGTCTTCAAATAGTTAAGTGTTCTTTCTCTCTTCACAAGAAAACTCAAGGTGTCTTCCGAACGCACATTGACGAGGCCCTGAGTGGCATTGGCTATCGATTTGCTCATGGAATAGATGTGGTCGATCGTTTCTTCCGAAGAACGCGCCTCCTTGGTGGGCCGGTAGGCCAAGTCCTCAGGTCTTAAACCCTCGGTTGCCCAGTAAAATCGAAATCCCAATCCATCGATTACCCTCGCCGCAACTGTCCCGGCATTATACTTCTCGGGATAATCGGGCACTTCCCGGTAGGGCAACGCGTTCTGCGCAGCAACTGAAAAGACCTGCAGACTGAATAGAATTGCAAAAGCGAGTGAACGATTCATGATTCCTCCGAGATGATTCATCGATTGTTGGCTCGGTGAATTGTGCCGGCTGTTGACAAGGAATCAGATCCTTGGAAGATTGGTGGACCGGATCTTTTCAGAAAACAGCGACGACGTCAGCCTTTTTTTACTAATCGTACGACGTACAATAGAATAAGCGCACCCACGAGCGCCATGATTAGGGATCCGATAATCCCGCCGAGCGTAAGGCCAAGCACGCCGAAGAGCCATCCGCCCAGGAACGCGCCGATAACGCCGACAACAAGATCCCCGATGGGGCCAAACCCGCGACCCTTCATGATTTTCCCGGCAAGCCAGCCCGCTGCGAGACCGATCAGTAATAGAATTACCAAACTCTTGAGATCCATGGCGATCCTCCGTTGTCTAAAGTTGGATGAATTTTGAATGAAGGAAGTACAGTGAAATTTAGCAGCTTCGGCCCCAATTGCCAAGAAGAAAGAAAACAGACGAATCCGGCAACCTCGGTTTGATATGCACTACCTTCTTGAAGTCCGCTTTTAACCGGCTGCGGGTTTTACAAAGTTCAGTGTAAATGCGGCGACATTTCCAAAATGGTCCTTTTCAATAAAGCCGCTTTGAATTGCAAGTCTTCGAACGGTGCGTTGGCTCTGATAGTGGGGATCGAATACGATTTCGGTAATCGACAGTACACCGCCAGGTTTCAGTGCGCCAAAGATCTCTTTCAGTGCGGACTCCCGATCCGGTATTTCACCGAGTACGGTAACCAGTATGGCACGGTCAAAGCAGTTCTTGTCGAGTTTGCCCTCTCCGGCGCCTGCTTGAACATACTGAATGTTGGCCAGCCCGGCCTTTTCAGCCTTCACCTTCGCCGCGTTCAACATGCCTGCCTGAATATCGACAGCCACGATTCTTCCGTTACTGCCAACTCTTTTTGCAAGCGGCAGGGTTAACCGGCCCGGTCCGCAGCCGACATCCAATACAGCCATACCCGGGTGCACATCAAGATGTTCGATGATGACGGCCGCCCGGCTGATTCTTGTGAAAGGGTTGTCGATTTCCACGAGCCAGCGAAGCCAGACAGGGCAGGGCAGCGATTCCCGGCGGGAGGCGAAACGCCACGCTATGAGAAATGCAGCAAGAAAGGCAAGTATGACTATGGTGGTGTACATAAAACTATTTAGTCTTTTTCTTGCCGATAAACTGTACGACGCAAGCCAGCCCGTTGTGGTATTTTCCTTCATGCATTTCCCGTTCGAGTTCCCGAAGTACGACAGGCTCGAAATTCGGAAATTCATGTTTGATTTTCGCCATGGACATGAGCATGTCCGGGTCTTTCGGTCCGCCGGTGTCGCGATTGAGCTGTGCTTCGGAATAGGCTTCGAGGAGAAGGATGCCGCCCGGCTTCAGACATTGTTCGACCAGCGGGTACAAACGGCTTCGGATTGCGCTTGGCAAGTGGGCGGAAATCGAGATGACCGATCCGTAATGATTCGCGGCCGGTTCAAACAGGGCGAGGTCGACGACGTCGGTTTGAATTTCCACTCCGCGTGACTTGGCAAGTGCCCGCGCTTTGGCAAGGCCCACTTCCGATCCATCGACGCCATGCACGGTCAATCCCCTGGTCGCAAGAAAGACCGCGTTCCGGCCTTCGCCCTCGGCGAGGGACAGTACGGGATTTATTAGCAGGGACGCCTGTTCGGCAAGGAAAGTGTTCGGCTCCGTGCCGTATACATACTCCTTGTCGGCGTACCGTTCGTTCCACACAGTTGCCAAGTCCTACAAATTTATCATCAAGAATGATATCCTATTCCAATAGTCTCCCAATTATATACTCTCCCAAACACGCGTTCCACCTGCAGAGCCTGGAACAACTGTGACGATGAAAAGTGACGAATGGCGACGTGACAATAATATCTACAAAATTAGTTGATCGAAATATGAACTTCGCTTTTCCCGCCGTTCTATTTTCTCCCCGGACGGAAGTTGGCGACATTTCCGGTCAAACGCCATTGTCCTTGTGCTTTTTCGTATAACTCAACCCAGGCGGTGACAAACGCAAGCGGAGCGTTCGGCACACCGCTGCTATCAAAACGTATTCCTTCGGCAGAAATGTGAGCGATGACCCATCCAAGGGTCCCATCTTCGGAAATCGTGACGATCGGGCGAATCAGATCGTCGTAGACCGTATAATCGCGGCTTTTCATAATACGATCCAACGCGGCGTCGAATTCCTCTCCGGTCATTGTATACACATCGCCGTCGCTCAAGATCACCATCGAATCGCTTCGAACGGATCGTATGCCGGCCGTTCGGCCAAACCAATGATCATCCATGGCAATGCGATGAAGGCGCAATAGTTTCTGTTCATCCGTCAAGACCTCTTCCGGGGCCCGCAAATCCGACATGGATCCTTCGTTGAATTTTATGCTGGAATAGCGATACTGAAACTTTCGGTCACCGTCATCAATAAAAACCGTAAAGGGTAACAAGATACCTGAGACTCTTCGCCAATCATCGAACTGGAAGGAGATATTGGCTTGTTCCTTACGCACTTTTTCCATACCCAATGGATGGCCGTTGGAATCGTAATAGAATCGCCAAGGAGAATCAACATCCTCGCTTTCCAATACCATGCATTCCTGACCGGCAAACCTCGACTGTTTGGTTGTGCCTGCGGGATGATGAATACGGTC
>JAGQUY010000165.1:444-18978 GCA_020438245.1 Bacteroidota bacterium | reverse complement strand
GACGGCTGCGTTGACGATCATTTCCGGCGTCTGGCGAAGCCCGGTGTAAATAACTTCCATACCTGCATCACGGAGCGCGCTCGCAATAACTTTTGCGCCACGATCATGACCGTCGAGTCCGGGTTTCGCGACCAACACCTTGATGTGAGGGGTCATGGTTTAAGACCCTTCAAGTAGTGAACCAGGCTTTTGATTTGTGTGTCATCCAGCGGCCCCCCGTGTTTCTTGGAAAAACCCTTCATCATCGCATTGCTCGGAGAACCCCTCGAGATTCGGTCAGAGATGTAATACTCGGTCAGCTTTGGAGCGCGTTCCTTCAAGACAATGTTTGCAACACCGCCGGTGCCGCCTTCCCCGTGACACATCGCACAGACAGCAACAAAAAGTGCTTCACCGGTCTTTCCCGCGGCCGGCTCGACATGACAGTTGACGCATTGACCTTCAAAGTAGGATCCCGACATCATTGTTTCATGGGTTTTTCCCGTGGCTTCGTCGACCTGAGCCAACAAGTGCAAATAAACGGTTCCCTTATCCGGGTCATTGGAGTTCACATAGATGGTTTTCTTGATACGACCGACCTTGCCTTTGGAATTGAACGTGGTTTTCACTTGCCCGCTTTTTCCCGGTGCAATAACCTGTTCGCTCAACAGCGCAGCGGTGCATCCGCAAGACGCGCGAACGTCGTAAATGCGTAGCGTATCATTGCCAACATTCGAAAACTGAAAAGTGTGACTGACGATGTCGCCGTCGGTAATCTTCCCGAAATCATATTCGGGTGACGAGACTTCAATGCGGGGTCTCTTTGCAGATTGGATCTCACTGCGAAGGGGCGCGATTTCAACAAGCATAACCACTACGAAAATACCGGTCAGTCCCAAAACGATCGTAAAAGGAAACTTCATCAAATTCTTCATGACTTCAAATTTCGTACCAAATCGAAAGAAAATCAAGTCGTTATTTCAGCGCTCCCGCGGAACTCGCTTACCTGTTGATTTTCAGCAGCAATTACCTCAACTTACACCAAGCTAAGTGCAAAAAGTAAGCCAAAAAGATGGCAATCAGGCAGACAGAGGCAATTGTGCTGAAGACAATGACCTACGGCGAGACCAGCAAGATTTTGACTGTCTTGTCTAAAGACCACGGCAAGATCAGCCTGCTCGCAAAGGGCGCACGCGACACCAAGAGCAAGTACGGCGGCTCTCTGGAACCGTTTACGCATATCAACGTTGTCTACTACGAGAAAGAGGGCCGTGAATTACAATATCTGTCTGAGGCTTCTGTGCTCAACGGATTCCTTGGAATACCGTGCAGTCTGGAGCGGCTGTATCCGGCCATGGCCGTCCTGGAGGTATGTAGCCGAGTTGTGCACGGCAACGAGGAACATCCGAAGCTGTTCGAGCTCGTGCGGCAAACCCTCGAAGGCCTCAGTAAAACATCCAAACGCCCGATGAACGGTTTGCTCTACTTCATGGCTCAACTGGCAAGTCTCCTTGGTTACCGACTCGAAGCGGAGCGATGCAGCCACTGTTTACACCTGATGGAACAATCCAATTTCAAGTTTAATGTCGAATACGGACGGGTTGTGTGCGGAGCATGTCCCCCCGCTCTGCAATCAACAACCCTGACGTTGACAAAAGAAACCGTCGCCATTCTGGCGCAATTGAACAAGTCCAACGGAGCTGGCGTCTTCAATCTGGCTATTTCAGAAAACTCGGGGCGCGAAGTATTCCGCGTATTGCTGAAGCATCTGCAGTACCATCTTGACGAACTGACCTCACTTAATACACTGCCCTTCCTCAACGCGTCATGAAAAAGATCCTCCTACTTTCTCTTCTCTTCTTGGGATGCACCGATTACAGTGCTGCGCCGGAGGTTGCCGTCGGGAACAAGGATCTTCCCAATCAGGAAGGTTGGGATTCAAAGGCGTACTTTACGGATCGCGGATTACTGCAGGCGGAATTGCATTTCGCCCACATGCGCAGATGGGATAACAAACAGCTGACCACCTTCAGCGAAGGACTGCGCGTTGAGTTTTATGAGGAAGGGCAACACAATGCCACGCTGACCTCCGACAGCGGAGAAATTCACGGCGGGGGTAACAACCTGACGGCCATCGGGTCGGTGGTCATCCGTTCCGACAGCGGACTGTCCATGTTCACTGAAAAGATATTCTGGGACGATGCCAATCAAAAAATTATCGCAGACGGATTTGTTACCATGGCCTCCGGTGAAGACACGCTCAACGGGTACGAGTTCGAATCCAACAAGGATTTGACCAATTGGAAAATGAAGAATGCGTTCGGACAGTCCTCCCGCGATATAGATCTCCGAACCGGGACAGTTCGCCCTCGCGCCACAAAGAAGGAAAGCGATCTGGATCGGGAAACGCAAAAAGTATTGGATGAACAAAAATGAAATGGCTTTGGATCCTGTTCGGACTGATACCCTGCGGACTGAGCGCGCAATCCGACTATAAGCCACTCAAGCTCGAAAAAGCCGACGAAGTCGAGAATCAACGCGTTGATGGAAGAGATGTGCTCAAGGCTATCGGGCATGTTCAGTTTTCCCATGACACGCTCTCGGCGTGGTGCGACCAATCGGCCTTTTTTAGAGATCTCCAGATGGCGCTGCTGCTCGATCATGTCGTTTTTAACGACCGCCATCGGACCATTTTTTGTGAAAAGGCCAGATACTACGCGAAAGTAAGAAAAGCCGTATGCCAGGGTAATGTTATCTTTGTCGATCAGGGAACGACCCTGGTCGCCGATTCCTTGGTTTACATGCAGAATACCGAGCAAATTTTCGCTCAAGGAAGCGTCGTAATCTTCGACAGTCTCGAATCCGTCGCCATATACGGCGAATACGGTTTTTACGACGTGCATCGCAAATACGCCAGCGTGAAAGGAAACCCGAGACTGGTCCAATACGACAGCAACTACGCAATCGGTCAAAACGTCGCTCTGAGGAGCCGAGGCATGGAGTCGAAAGCTCTCTTGAACCGGTATGGTCTTCCCGACCGCTATTCACCCTCCGATCAGCTGACCGCGAGCGGCCGGTTTGTTGAGAGTTTTCTGGACAGTAACCTCGTTTGGATAAAAGACAGCGTCGCCATCACCAGGGAAAAACTGGTCAGTCGGGCGGAAAAAGCCCGCTTCAACACGAAAACCGAACTGCTGGAAATGTTCACCAAGCCCACGGCCGACTACGAGACCAACCACATGGTTGGTGATCATATGCGGGTGCAATTCAACAACAAGGAAATCAGTACCATCTTCGTAAAAGGAAACGCGACGGCCACCTCGATGGTAGGCTCGGATTCGAGCCGAATCAACCGGCTGACCTCGAAGGAAATGAAAATGACAATTCGGAACCGGGTTGTCGATGAATTGGAGGCCGAGGGCAACGCGTACAACCGGTATTTTATGGAAAATCAGGAGGGTGCAAACGAAATTTCCGGACCGAGCATGATATTGTACTTCAATAAGGACGGAAAACTTAGTACTTTCAAAGTAATTGGAGGCACACAAGGAACGTATTTCCCTGAATCGTATGCAAAAAAACTCAAATGATCCGGAACTCCGGCCGGTGAGCACCGAACACGCGGCCCAGTTGACAGCCGATTACATAGACCACAAAGCCGAAGAGCAAAAAACCTTACGGGCGACCGGCTTGGTGAAAAAATACAGTGGAAGACGGGTTGTCAACGGAGTTGATGTCGAGGTTACGCAGGGTGAAATCGTCGGGTTGCTGGGTCCCAATGGTGCCGGCAAAACTACCACTTTTTACATGATAACCGGCCTGATTCGCCCCAATGAAGGCAGAATCCATCTGGACAAGAGGGAAATCACAAAGCTCGCCATGTACAAACGGGCTCGCCTTGGTATCGGCTATTTGTCGCAAGAGGCCTCGATTTTTCGCAAGCTCACGGTGGAAGATAACATCATGGCCATTCTGCAGACGTTGAAAATCAGTCGCAAGGAACGAAAACTGCGCATGGAACAATTGCTCGAAGACATGTCCATTACCCGTATCGCACGGAGCAAAGGATATTCCCTATCCGGTGGGGAACGCCGACGTACTGAAATTGCCCGCGCCCTGGTAACCAATCCCCGCTTTCTGCTTCTCGACGAACCCTTTGCGGGAATCGACCCAATTGCCGTGGAAGACATCCAGTCAATCGTTCAGGGACTCAAGCAACGCGGAATCGGCATCTTGATCACCGATCACAATGTGCACGAAACGCTTGCCATTACCGATCGGGCGTACCTTTTGTTTGACGGACGGGTGTTGAAGAGCGGCTCGGCCCAGTATCTGGCCGAAGACGCCGAAGTTCGGAAACTGTACCTGGGCGACAAATTCAAGCTGAGGGATTAGGAAGACCGATGAATCAGGGCATGAAACAAATACTCTCCCAACAGATGAAGCTGACGCCCCAGCAGATTCTGCTTTCCAGCCTCCTCCAGCTCCCCTTGCAGGCACTCGAACAACGCTTGAAACAGGAATTGGAACTCAATCCGCTGCTCGAAGAGTCGGAGGAACTCGAAGAAACCCTCGAAGAGGTTGAGGAAGAGGAAGAAGAGATCACCCTCGAACAGGAGGAAGTCAAGGACGAAGAACAGCAGGTCAAAGAGGAAGAAGCCGAAAAAGAAAAGAAAGAAGAAGAAATCGATTGGGAACAAATCCTCAACGACGAGAATAACTACGAAGTAAAGACGCCCCGCGATCGAAGTAATGAAGAGGACGAATCAGAGTGGATTCAGCCTCAGAAGCGCGATCTGACGGAATATCTGCTCGAACAATTGCGCTTTACCTCGTTGAGCGACGAAGACTTGAAGATCGGCGAATACATCATCGGTAACCTCAACCCCGACGGATATCTTATCTATGATGAAACCGAACTGCCGGATCAGCCGGCAATTGATCAACTGGCCAAGGCCGCGGTTGCCTTTCGCGACGACAGCCCGGAAACCAAACCGATAAGTGACGCTCCCTCCGCCCTGCCATCCCTCAATCGATCACGCAAGAACACCTCTCCGATCGATCCTGTCAAAGCCATTGCCGTTGAATTGCACACCGAAGCGTCGGCTGTCGAAAGAGTCCTGCGGGTAATCCATACGTTCGATCCGCCCGGCATTGCGGCCCGGAGTCTTCAGGAGTGTCTGCTTATTCAACTAAATCGCCGCGAGGCCGGGTTTTATGACAACGGAACAGATATGTCGATCCGGATCGTCAAGGAAGCATTCGAGGATTTCATTAATCACCGATTTGACAAAGTATGCCGTCAACTTTCCATCAACATGGATGCCGTCAAGCAAACCATTCACGAAATTCTTCAATTGAATCCCAAGCCCGGAGAGGGGTATATTACCGCTGAACAAAACTATGTTACGCCCGACGTACTGGTTAAGAAAGTCGAAGATCGTTTTGAGATTATCCTGAACGATCACGGTGTCCCTCACCTTCGAATAAACCACGCCTATCGCCGGATGTTGCTCGAAAAGAGCAAAACCTCCAAAGAAGCCAAAGACTTCATTAAGAACAAACTCGAAGCGGCCAAATGGCTGATCAATTCGGTGTACAAGCGTCGCGATACCATTTATCGCACCGTAGAGGCAATCATCGATCTGCAGCGGGAATTTTTCGAAAAAGGCAAAGACCATCTGAAGCCGATGAAGTTGGAGGACGTGGCCGTTCGTATTGGGATGGATGTTTCGACAATCAGCCGAGCAACCAACGGTAAGTATGTGCAGACGGACTTTGGCGTCTTCGAACTAAAATACTTTTTCTCCACGGCAATGACAACGTCCGACGGCGAGGATATCTCGACCCGTCAAATCAAATCCATGCTCAAAGAAATTGTCGACCAGGAAAACAAGAAAAAACCGTGGAGTGACGAAGATTTATCCCGGCTTCTCACCGAACGGGGCACCCCCATCGCACGCCGCACGGTAACCAAATACAGGGAACAGCTTATGATTCCCGCCGCACGACTCCGAAAAGCCATATAGGACGCCCACTCATGTTTTTGTCACTTTGGATCTTATTGACCTATCAAGGACTGCACATGGAAACCGCCGCTAAATCACCCGAGATATCGTTCGATCTCACCATGCCCCGGGCAACCAATCACTATTTTGACATAACAATGACGATTAGCCGTTATTCAAAGGAATACGTCGACATCGTGCTTCCGGTATGGGCTCCAGGATCGTACAAGGTCCGCGATTTTTCAAGAAATATTGAACAACTCTCCGCAATGACCCTGGACGGAAAACCCCTGCGCGCTGAAAAGACCGAGAAAAACATTTGGCGCATCTACACAAACAAGGTGCCCGATTTCAAAATCATGTATGACTACTATGCCTTTGAGCTTTCCGTCCGTACCAGTTACCTCGATACCGATCACGGCTATTTGAACGGATCAAATTTATTTTTCTATGTAGACGGACAAAAGGAAGTGCCCTATCGACTGCGAATCCATCTTCCGGATCGGTGGAAAAACGTCTCGACGGGACTTCCGGTCGAAGCCGCAAAGAAATTTGCTTATATCGCATCCACCTACGACGAACTGGCCGACTGCCCTGTTGAAATGGGTAATCATGACATCGTTTCTTTTGAAGTCAAAGGGATACCCCACGAAATGGCAATCTATGGGTTTGGGCAGTACAACAGAGCAACGCTGATCGAAGATGTGACCAAGGTGATCGAACAGACTGCGGAAATCGTGGGAGAAATTCCGTACAAGAAATACGTGTTCATTATACATATGCTGCCCAATCAGGGAGGCGGCCTTGAGCACATGAATTCGACAACGCTCGGTGTCGATACCTGGTTCTTCCAGGATCCCGAGAAGTATCTGAATTTTCTCACACTCGTTGCCCATGAGTATTTTCATCTGTGGAATGTCAAGCGTTTGAGGCCGGTGGCCCTCGGTCCCTTCGATTACACAAAGGAGAACTATACGTCGCTCCTGTGGGTATCGGAGGGGTTCACTTCTTACTTCGACGAACAGATTGTCATGCGGGCGGGATTCATGAAACCAGAGAAATATTTGAACCGGCTGGAAAGCAGTCTTCAGAATTACCTCAAGGTGCCAGGCCGATTGGTACAGCCCCTCGATGCATCCAGTTTTGACACCTGGATAAAATTTTACGTCACCGACGAGAATTCACAGAATGCCACGGTCTCCTATTACAACAAAGGATCCGTCGTTGCGTTGCTGCTGGATCTTGAAATCATGTCAAGAACGGATGGAAAGAAAAGGCTGGACGATGTGATGCGGTGGCTTTGGATAAATACTTACAAGAAAAACCGCGGCTATACGATGGAAGACCTGGTGCGCGGTTGTGAAGAGGTGGCCGGGGGTTCTTGGACCTCTTTTTTTGACCAACTGGTTTTTTCTACGGCCGAAATCGATTTTGAAAAATATCTCCGCCACGTCGGCTTGACCTTGATAAGCCAGGCCTCTTCCCAGATCACGCTCGGCATAGACATGGACAACAGCAGCAGGGAAAATGTGATGGTCAGATCGGTCGTCCGCGATGGCCCCGCCTATCAAACCGGCGTAAGTGCCGGAGATGAAATCCTGGCCATCAACGGGATTCGCGTTTCAGCCCGTACGCTGAACCAACGGTTACAAACCTATCAGGCAGGTGACGCCGTGTCTTTATCCATTTCGCGCAATCTGAAGCTGTTTGATCTCGAGTGTGTTTTGACTCGCGATCGGCCCACGTACAACCTGAAATCGGTGGATTCTCCATCTGACACTCAGAAGCGCCTTCATGCAGCGTGGACGCAGTAAAACCATAACCCACTGAGGCTTTATGAGAATTGTTGTCACCGGCGGTGCCGGATTTCTGGGATCGCATCTTACGGATCGTTTGCTGTTGGAGGGTCATGAAGTCATTGCCATCGATAATCTTATAACCGGCAGTACCGCAAACCTGGAACACATCCGAGACCCCCGCTTCACGTTCATCCACTACGACGTAACCAACTATCTGTACGTGGACGGCAAAGTCGATTTTGTATTTCACTTTGCAAGCCCAGCAAGTCCCATAGACTACCTTGAATTGCCGATTCAAACCTTGAAAGTCGGCTCGCTGGGTACTCACAAGGCGCTGGGCCTGGCCAAGAACAAAGGGGCAGGGTTTCTCCTTGCCTCTACCTCTGAAGTCTATGGCGATCCCCAGATCAATCCGCAGCCGGAAGAGTATTGGGGCAATGTGAACCCGGTCGGACCGCGTGGCGTGTACGATGAAGCAAAACGATTCGCGGAGGCGATGACGATGGCCTATCATACCTTTCATGGTGTGGAAACTCGGATTGTCAGAATTTTTAATACCTACGGACCGCGCAATCGACCCAATGACGGACGCGTCGTTCCTTCGTTTATTAACCAGGCCATTCGTAATCAGCCTATCACCGTTTTTGGGAAGGGCGATCAAACAAGATCTTTTTGTTATGTGAGCGATTTGATCGACGGCATCTACAAATTAATGCTGTCCAACGAACGCATGCCGGTCAATATCGGCAATCCCCACGAAATGACAATCCTTGAATTTGCGCGCCTGATTATCGAACTGACCGGCAGTCGCAGCGAAATCATCTACAAACCCCTTCCACAGGATG
Organism: Bacteroidota bacterium; assembly: GCA_020438245.1. GTDB lineage: Bacteria > CLD3 > CLD3 > SB21 > SB21 > JAGQUY01. The sequence goes on along the minus strand of JAGQUY010000165.1, from coordinate 10,347 downwards.
ATCCCACCGTGCGGAGACCGGATATAGCCAAAGCACGGAAACTCTTGGGATGGGAACCCAAGGTGGACGTGAGATCGGGCTTGACGAAAACGATCGAATTCTACCGCAAGATGATGAAGGTGACCGGAACCTAGACTTCTGAACGGGGGCTTTTCCTCAGCTTCAGGAAAAAATCTCGCAAGATCGCACTGCAATAATCCTGATAGACTCCGCCCACAACTTCCAATCGATGATTGAGACGATCGTTCTGGACAATATTTGCAATCGAACCGCATGCACCCGTCTTGGGATCGGGCGCACCAAAAACAAGGGCATCAAACCGCGCCAGCACCATCGCTCCGGCACACATACTGCACGGCTCAAGCGTCACATAAAGCGTTGCGCCGTTCAGCCATTTTGATCCCAACGTTGAAACCGCAGCCGTTATCGCGATCATCTCCGCATGGGCCGTGGGATCGGTTAGCATTTCAACCTGGTTGTATCCTCGGCCTATTATTCGGTTTTCGAAAACCACAATGGCTCCCACTGGAATCTCGTTCTGTTCGTACGCCCGCTCCGCTTCTCGGTACGCCATTTTCATCCAATACTCGTGATCCATGGTTACTCCCTTCAACTATGGAGACTACTGAATTTTTTGGTGGGACTCCACAGCAAATTCCACCGTAGGTCCAGCCATAATACATAAATATACTTAGGTATGACTTACTAATTAATTATTGACAATTCGAGCACATGTTGTGTATATTGACGCAACTTCGGAGGATTCATGGAACAAATTGGCATCAATTCAAACGTCTTTGCAGGCGGTAAGGTATTTCACATCCAGACTGCCGGAAATCCTGTTGGATTATCCATACAGACGGAAATTTTTGATGCAGGCCGAATTGTTGCCGTGCAGCGGCATAAGTTGGATCAAGGACCGGGTAAAGTATCCCACGATCGTTTCAAAGATATCTTGGCCGAATTTCACCAGGAAATTTCCTGGGAATTGGAACTCCTGTTCTATATGCGGGATAAGATACATAATGTAAAACATCCTCTTTCCCACTATAAATTGGGCGCGCTTTTTCTCCACAAGGGACTCGACGAAGATGCCGCCACAGAGTTTAGGCTCGCCATTGAAAAGAACTCGCAGATGGCCGAAGCTCACAACGGTCTGGGTTTAAGCTTTCTCAAAAAGGGAAAATACGCGGACGCAGAGAGCTCTTTTCGGTATGCGCTTACCATTCAGCCTGGGTATGCTGATATGCACCATAATCTGGGACTGGTCTTGGCAAAGATGGGTAAATTTGACGAATCGCTGAAATCGTTTGAAGCCGCGTTGCAAATCAATCCGAAATATGGGGCAGCTCAGCTTGGTCTTTCAACGACGCTTCTCGAACATGCATCGGTCCATCGTCGTAACGGCGGTTCAGAGAAATCGGAGAAACTGGAAGCCAGAGCGCTGGAGTTGATCAGGCTTTTTGTGCAGGAATCCACGGATCCGGCAGACAATCGCTTTTTTACGTATCGTCGGGACAAGATCGTAAAACACGTCCAGACCGGCGAAATGGACCTGGCCGTCGACGTAATCAAAGAAATCAAGGAAGCCCTGCAGGAACCGGCCTTGGATGAAACCGTTCACGGCTTCTATCTGAAGTTTCTCTTTGGTGGCGCCGGGAAGGATGAGGCTGTTCTGAACGACTATCGTCATAAACTGGAGAAGGTAGCCTCCGAAAAACCTGAGTTTGCGGATCTGCGTAATTCTCTTGGAATGGTATACTTGATACAGTGCAGGAACCTGTTTATCCAGGCCATGAATGAATTCCGCAAAGCTTACGAAATCAATCCCAATTACAAGAATGCTTATAAGAACTTCCGTCTCGTCCAAAACGACGGGCGTGAGTTTCTGAATCTCCTCCGGGCCATCCTCAAATAAACTTCCTTGTAATCTGGACGCCGGTTTTTTACATTAACACCCTTGGTTCTTGTAAATTCGGAGTCCATGCATGAGCAGTGCGATCAAACTGCTGGTTTTCACTTCATCAGAATCTAACTACAACGACATCCTCTCTGTTCTTCAGTCCGGCCACATTGCCGTGGACGCAAAGGGCGTTTACCTGCCTGAGGATTTTGAAAGAGAATTGTCCGATTTTCGAGCCACGACTGTTGTCGCTGAGTCGGAAAACAGGGAGCTTCTTGTCTCGTTGCTGCGGAAGGCCAGGTTGGTAGATCCAGATCTGCCATTTGTCGTGCTGAGCCCCATCGATGAGGCCACGCCTGCAGTGGAGCTGCTCAAAGCGGGCGCTGACGACTACATTCTCAAGTCGAATATCCGGCAGTTGCCTGCAGCCGTCTCGTATCAGTCGGATCAATACAACTACCGATTGGCGGACCGGCAGGTGCTGTCAGAATCCAAACATGCAGACGAGACCCTCCGCCTGATCCATGAACATATGGAAGATATCGTCTTTCTCTTGGACGACAAGAGCCGGTTGACGTATACGTCCCCTTCTTTTCAGAACCTGCTCTCCAAAAAAACCCTCGATCGCAACTACGATGTATTCAAGAATATTCATCCCGGAGACCGCGGCAATGTGATGGAGGTCTATCATAAAATCTGGCAGGATCCCCAGAGCCGCCGGGTAGAGTTTCGGTTTCAACCTGAACCGGAAATTACCAAGTATCTGGAGTCCCATTGGAATGCGATCGAGGATGACAAGGGCAAGATTCGGTATGTAATGGTCGTAGCGCGCGTGGTCACGAAGCGCAAGAAAGCGGAAGAGGCGCTCAGAGAAAACGTGAAGCACTTCAGGGCACTCCTCGAAAATATCTCGGACGCCATTTCGCTGATTAATCCGTATGGCATCGTACTTTTTACCAGCCGATCCACTCACCGGGTTCTGGGCTATCACGCACAGGAATTCGTTGGGTTGAATTTTTTTGATATCATCCATCCCGACGACCGCATCCCGGTCATCAGTGAGATGAACCTGTTGCGCGAAAAGCCCTCCAAGCTGCTTTCCTTGCGATTTCGCTGCAAACACCATGACGGCTCCTGGCGTTGGATGGACGGGGTCGCCAATAACCTTCTGAACGATCCGGTTGTCAAGGCCATTGTATTCAATTATCGCGATGTCACTCAAAAGAAGGCATCCGAGGATGCTCTGCGACGCAGTGAAGAACGTTTCCGGGCCATGATCGAACACGGGTACGACAGCATCTGGCTGCTTTCCGATGACGCGTCCATTACCTATGTCGGACCTTCTTCGGAGGTGATAACCGGATTCCTCCAGGAACAAACCGTCGGGCAACCCGTTTGGGCCTTTGTTCATCCGGATGACGTTGTGAATGTGAAAGAAAAATTCAAACGGCTTATTCGTCGTGCCGAACAGGTTGAAATTATTGACTTTCGCCTGCTGCGCAAGGACGGGACGTACCGGTGGGTCGAAGGAGTGGCCAATAATCTTTTGTTACAACCCACGCTTGAGGCCATCGTCTTCAATTTTCGTGACGTAACGGAACGCAAGGTCGCTGCGGAGGCCGTCTCCGCAGAGCGCGAACGACTAAGGGTAACATTGCGGTCTATTGCCGATGGCGTCATTGCGACCGATACGGTCGGGCGCGTCGTGCTGATGAACGCGAGCGCTGAAAAGATTCTGGCCGTTTCAGTTGACGACGCGGTAGGAAAGCCCATTGCGTCCATCTTGAAGGTTTACACCGCCGACGGGGCCTTTCGACAGCCAATTGCGGAAGTCCTTGAAACTCGACGTCCGATTGAAGTCAATCAGTGGATTCTTGAAAGGGACGGAGAGAAACGCACGCTATTCGCCCAGGCATCTCCCATTCAAAATCAGGACGGACACCTGGTGGGTGTAGTCCTGGTTCTTCGCGATATCACGGATCAGATCAAGACAGAAAACGAATTGTTGAGAACCAAGAAAATCGAATCTATTGGAATTCTGGCAGGAGGCATTGCACACGACTTCAACAATATTCTGTCGGCTATTCTCGGAAATATCTCGATCGCAAAACTGAAAGTGGAACATGGAAATCGGGAAAAATCACTTGAGCTGCTGGGACGCGCGGAAAAAGCAAGTGAACGTGCAAGAGATTTAACTCAGCAATTGTTGACCTTTTCAAAGGGAGGCGCCCCGGTCAAGAAAACCTCTAATATTGGCGAGTTGCTTCGGGATTCAGCTGCCTTCTCTGTCGCAGGCTCGAATGTGCGTTGCACGTTCGATTTGCCCGCGGACCTGTTTCAGGTGAACATAGATGGCGGACAAATCAGCCAAGTCATTAATAATCTTATCATCAATGCCAGACACGCCATGCCTTCAGGAGGAACAGTCACGATTACAGCAAAAAATATGGTTCTGGAGCATCGCCAAACGGCGGACCTGGCTGCCGGTAACTATGTTCAAATCTCCGTGACGGACCAGGGAGTCGGGATTTCCGAAGAAAATCTCCCAAGAATTTTTGACCCCTATTTCACCACGAAAAAGACCGGCAGCGGACTCGGCCTGGCAACCTCTTACTCGATCTCAAGAAATCACCAGGGGTCCATTACGGTAACCTCGCAAGTCGGGAAAGGCACCACGTTCATAATCTACCTTCCGGCTGAGAAACAGACGGCTTCAGCCGTTGACAACGCCTTGGTTTCATCTTTTGTCGGCCATGGCAAGGTGCTGCTTGTCGACGATGAAGAATCCATCCGAGAAATGGCATCAACTATGCTGCAGAGTCTTGGATTTGAGGTCGTCGGAGCCGAGGACGGTCAGGAAGGGCTCAGGCTTTACGAGGAACATCAAAAAAGGAAGTCCGGTTTTGATCTGGTTATCCTGGATCTTACGATACCCGGCGGCATGGGGGGACTTGAAACGGTCGAAAAGCTACGAAAGAAAGATCCCTATGCGCGTGTTATTGTCTCCAGCGGTTATTCCAATGATCCTGTCATGGCCGAATTTTCTAAATACGGATTTGTGGAGGTATTGACGAAGCCGTATAAAACGGAAGAACTAGTAAGAGTTCTGGGCAGCCTCCAGGCTGCCAAGTAATTATTTGATGATCCGACGACACCCCAAGTGGTGTTTCACGTAGTACTCCTCCGACAACTTTGAAATCGTCACCCCTGCTGTCGTACTGGCGTGGGCCATTTGATCGTTGCCGACAAAAATACCTACATGCGAAGCACCCTTTGAGCCTTTGTACGTTCCCTCCAAGAATACCAAATCACCAAACTTCAATTCGGATTTCTGAACCTGCACTCCGGTTGAATACAATTCTGATGTCTGGCGAGGTAAGTCCATCGACAGCGCCTGCTTGAATACGGATACCACAAAGCCCGAGCAATCAACTCCTTTACCCTTCTCAATCTTACCGAAGGCATACGGAGTACCCATCCAGGACTCAATCTCCTTCAGTATGGCATTCTGCTCGGTCGTTGACAGGGTTACGTTGGAGCTTGCTGCGGCCGTGACCGTGGCCGGAACATGAGGAACGGAGGTGTTCACCGGACGCCGTTCAATCTCAGATGCTTGAGGTGACACATATATAGGCATCGCCTTACATCCAATCAACAAACCGGCTACGATAAGACTGACGGTTTTGCCTTTACTCCACATACGCATTCCTTTCTATTCTATCGATCTGGTTTTACGCGGCTCGGGTGATTCAATTTTCCATATTTTTTTGCCCCATAGTCGAAGCATTGCCGGCAGAACAATAATTGACGATAGAGCACAGATGATGATGCCCACACCGCACATATAGCCCATACTGGCCAAGCCGCGATTGTCCACTAAAACGAGAGATCCGAAACCAATAACCGTCGTCAACCCCGATAAAAACAACGACTGCCCGGTTTCATGAATGGCGGCAAACACATCGTGTCGCTGATCCTCCAAATAGCGGGAAATAATATAAATACCATAGTCCACCCCCGAACCGATTAGCAGGGGAACCGCAATCATGTTAACGAAGTTGATCTTGATTCCATACAAGCGCATGACTCCCATGATACACAGGATTGAAAAGGTCAGCGGAACAGTGCAAAGCAAAACGGCCCGGAAACTCCTGTACTTCAGAGTAACCAGAACAATCACCGTAAGTAGGGATGCAATCAGCGCGACGGCAAAATCCTCTTTGACCAGTGTTAGAAATTCGGCCGTCACCACCCGAATGCCGGTTATGATGTAATCCCCTCCCAGTTGTTTGTCCTGATCGACTTCTTGGATAAAAGCGTTGACGATATCGATTTCATAGCTGGCCCCGGCCAATTCCACCTGTGTGACAACTTTCTTTAGACCGTTTTTTTCGACATAGTAATGCCGCATGATATCCCCAAACCCCTCTTTCTGAAAATGTTCTAGGGTAATGGGCTCTCGCACACTCATCATCTCACGCAGTCGGTTGAGCTTGAAATAGTTCATGCGCAGCCCGACCTTTGTCATTTCAAGTCGGATCTGAAAGAGTATACTCTCTACATCGAGCGCTCTTATCTTCTTGAGGTTCTTATGTTGCTGCTCCAGGGACGGTACGTACCTCAACAGGGAATTGTACTCTTTGACCATGCCTCGTTCCACGAGGGTGTCCATTTTGATGTTGAGGAGTCGCAGCTTCTCAACCAGCATATCGTTTGTCGTAGCCTCGCAGACCACGCTCACCGGTTTGAAATGACTGCCGAATTTCTCCTGCATCCGCTTGATCATTTGAAGATCAACGTCGTTCTTACTCCGGATATTTTCTATGTTGTCGTCAAAAGTAACCCCGATCCCCTCGTCTTTGCTTGGGACATAGTTGAGAAGCACGGCAATCATGAACGCACTGATGATAAGACAACCGGTGGTGATATATTTGGGATGTCGCAAGACGAATCTGGAGTTATAGTCCAGGACTTTGCTGACCATCGTCTGTAGGTAATTTCGCTTGACCGGCCTGCGGGGTCTCATCGTAATTTCTGCGGGCATCAAAACGACGACAGCCACGAAAAGAACAAAAATGCCCAAGCCTCCGATAAACCCGAGCTCGTATAAACCGCGAAATCTGGTTACCATCAGGACGGCAAACACGAACGCGGTACTAACCACGCCATAAAATACGCTGAGACCGGTCTCCTGGAAAGTAATCACCAGATTCTGCAGCGTGGTATGATGTTTGAAGTGCTGTTCCTGAGTCACGAAACGATTGTAGATGTGAATGGCATAGTCGACACCGAGGCCCAACAGCATGGCGCCCGCTGACGCCGTGATGATATTGAATTTGACAAAAGCCAGTTCCCCAATACAGAACACCCAGATCACACCGATAAAGACCGGAACAACAATAAAAACAAGAGAACGAATATCTCCGTAAAAGAAATAGAAAAACACAAGAATACAGGAAATAACAAACACGGAACTATCCACCAGCCCTTGTTTCACTGCTCGCGCATTGGTAAGTGCGGAAACGTAGTTTCCGCCCATCATGATGTGCAACTTGGCGCCGTCCTCACCCATTGCTGCAACAATAGAATCACGAATCTCTATGTTGCGATCTACAAACGTTTCACAAAAACGGGTGTCATTGGAGGCTCCGACCGGCTTGATAAAGACAAGAAGAGTCCGCTTGTCTTTGGAGAGATAATAGCTCTCTTCGTCCTTCAGCAGAGACGCGTTTTGTTTGCCCAACATTCTTTCGATATAGGGAACAAAAATCTCGGACAACAACAGAGGATCTTCCCGCAGCACTTTCTTCAAGGAGGGGTCCGGAGGTACCGGCATATTGAGAATATTCTTGCAGTTAAGGATGCGACGGGCAATTTCCGGATCCTCAAAACGCCTCAGAACCGAATCCAAATCGCTGGATGAAAGGTACAGTAAAGCATTGCGGACAAAAAACTCATCGATGAAGTTTTTTTGATCGGGCGTTATGGCATAGTTGATACTGCTAACCAAGCCCGATCTGGACAGCGTTTCATCAAGGCGGTGAACGAAATCTTTCAAGATGGAAGGATCCGGTTCAACGGAGTCGGGAATTTCGATCAACATCAGATGACTCTCCTGCGCGCCAAAATCTTCATTCACTTCCCAGAACTCTTTGATCATTTTGGAGTCTTGGGGAAGTAGGTCAAAATTATTGGTGCTGATCTGAATCCGGCTGACGTAATACGCAGCGACAAGGGTCACCGCGGCAACAATCAGGAAAACATAACGGGCATGGGAAAACGATAACGTAGCGAGTTTGCCGAGCAGTTTCTTCATCAATAAACTATGCAAAAATTTTTCAAAGGTATAGTTTTTACATGGCTTAAGCAATCATTATCAATCAATGGTAGTAGGCCACGGCACTGCCAATTCAATTGAGGACTTGACATTAATTGAGGGTATTGTATTTTTTAAAGTTAGGTAGTCTATGCAAAAAACACTCTCAAAGATCCTCCTGATCGCCTTTTTGGCTCCGCCGGTTATCACTTCGGACCTGAAAGCCGCTGTTTTTCCTATCGAGGACGATGCCGTATATAACTACAAGGCCGAATCCTATGGGCATTTTCTTGCCCGTGCCGACGAGTTTTACGACCAACGGCACTTCCAACACGCCCTGCATAATTACCTTTTTGCCTTGGAAATCGAACCTGACTTAAAGCAGAGCTTCCCTTTCAACTACAAGGTTGGATTCTGCTTTCGTAGTCTGGGTCGAGGCCGGGATGCTATTCCGTATTTCCGCCGTGCCGCCTCGGACAAATGGATGGGTGACTACGCTCGCTTCCAGCTTGGCCAGATATTGGAGGCTATGCCCGATTCCCTACCCTTGGCCCTCCAGACCTATCGTGGCCTCTTGGCTGCATACCCGAAGTCGGTGTATTTGGGCGAAACATCCATGGCCTTAGGGCAATTGTTGCTCAAAAATGGAGAATTCAACGAAGGCATTCGATATCTGGATTGGGCATTGGCTCTGACTAATACAGACCCGAATATGCAAAACCTCTACCAGAGCAGAATTTTACTTCTTAAGGCAAGGGCCTACCTTGGGTTGGGAAAAAGGACCATCGCGTTGAATACGTTGATGAACATCCAGCAGCAATTTACGTTTGCACCGGAAGCCTACGAGGCCAAACGGCTCTTCAGCGAAACCAAAAACAAAGAGGGCGAGAATCTGACCATAGATGAATTTATTGAAGGCAACGACATTCTTATTTTCCATGGACATCACCAAGAGGCGCTGAATGAATTGGCGGAATATCGCACCCTTTTCACTGAAATTCCGGATCAGACCAGAATAGAATTGAACATAGCACGGGTGTACCTTGCAAAAGGGCTCTATCAAGCGGCCATTCCGAGGCTCAAGGATCTGTGGGAACGGAATCATCAAACAAAGGCCTTATTTGAACTCGCAAAGGCAGCCAGGTACGCGGGCGATCTTGATCTTTCAATATGGGCCTACCAAACCTATCTGGCCGTCGGACCCTCTTCCGTAGGTTGGAAACAGTACTTGCTTTTCGAGGTAGCCAACAGCTTCAGTGCCAAGGGGGACTCGGCGGCTCTGGTTGCCTCCAATCGTTTCTATTCAGAATTGCGCAGATCCGGCAATCCGAAATCGGTGTACTACTATCCGGCGACGTTCCACATGGCCTTCAATTTCTACCGAATGGCACAATACGACAGCGCGATTGCCGGTTTCAAAGAAGCGGCTGCGTTATCCAGATGGACAAGAACCAAGAGCGAATTCTGGCTTGCCAAAGCGTACGAAAAAGACGGTCAGCTAGAGGCGGCCTCCGCCCTCTTTCGGAAACTGGCCCTCAACAGCTTCGACGACTACTATGGCATGCTGAGCGAGGCAAGACACGTGAGTCCGGGGCCTGCCGGGGATGCCCTTTTTAGAACGGATATACCGTTGCCTGTCCAACCGTCGGGTGGTTATCTTTCCGAAATCTTCACGAGCCACCGG
>JAGQUY010000165.1:0-253 GCA_020438245.1 Bacteroidota bacterium | reverse complement strand
CATGCGTACGACGAGGCAGTTGATTTTGCCGTCACGATGAAGAAAAAGTATCGCACCCGAATGCGCCGGGATCCCGGAACGGAATGGCTGTTCTATCCCAAGTACTATGAGGAAATGGTAAAACAGTATGGTCATTGGTATAGTCTTGATGAGGCGTTTGTCTTTGCGCTGATCAAGAACGAAAGCGCGTTCAGAACCTATTCGGTCTCCCGGGCACAGGCCATCGGGCTCATGCAGATCATGCCGTTTACCG
>JAGQUY010000164.1 GCA_020438245.1 Bacteroidota bacterium | reverse complement strand
ATCATCCGGAACAGGGAGTCTTCCAGCTGGCTGTTGACCACAAGCCAACCCACCAGACCGGAACGAATATTCATATCCTGCCGGGTCGTCAAATTAACATCCAGATTTTGCATCGAATGGGCGTCGCCCACGACATACATATCCCCCGAGACCACGCCCTGGACATCCCGCTCCAGATCGTGATAGACTTGATTCAGGTTGGCCGTGGGAATATTCAACAACACAATGGTTCCCGTGTAGGGTTGACGGCCGGCCACTTCAAACTGAATATCCGCCTTAAGCTGTCCGCCGTAGAAATTCGCCTCTTTGATACGCAATTCGAATACCGGATCGCCGCCGCGAATATCAAACTGTATTCCCTCCAGAAGGTAGCCGCCGGCCGTCATTTTTCCTACGATCCCGGTGCCGTCAACTCTGTGTCTACCGGAGCTTGTCCGGTTCAGGGTCAAATCCACCATCATATTCTGAAAGTCGGCATCATGGTCCTCGTAAGCGCGCATCAGGATCCGTCCGACCAGAGGGTGCTCTCCCCGGAGAAAATCGAATATGCGTGACACCTCCACCCGGTCGAAAATAACATGATGCGGTGTGCCGCGCTCTCGGAAGGCCAGCGCCACGCCCCCCAATTCGATTCGGGGCGGATAGCGGAATTTCGCCGTTTGAACGGAGACGCCTTTGACTTCTATTCCGTCAAAAAAAAAGCCGACCGCCAGCGGGGCGAGCTTTTCATAAAACCGCGTCGTGTTCAGACCGATCAGCAACAAAACCGTCAATACGGCCGCGCATACAAGGACGGCGATTATCAAATAACAAAGCTTCTTTACCAGGGCGATCATGAAGGCGTCAGAATCCGCTGTCGCGGGCCTTGTCCCGGGCGCGGTCGAAATCTCTCAGGGTATTCTCCTGAAGGATTTTCTGCCGCTCCAGGTCCGGGCGGATCACTTTTTGCTCCGTTCCGATATTTCTCGGCTGGTTGTCCGTCGGATTGATGGCCTGCGGTTGGCGAATATCCTGCGGTTGACGAATGGTCTGGGTCGTCGTTGACTGGGATGTCTCGGTCTTGCTCTTGGCTTGCGACTTTTGAGTCACCTTAAGATAATTTTCAAAGGTGTCCGGCTGCTGACCTTCGTAAATGTCTTTGATACCGACGGTACGGCGGCGTTCTTCCAGGCGTTGCCGGTAACCCAGATAGTTTTGATTCAGCTGGGCGGCATAGTTGCGGTCTTCAACCAAACGTTTGATGTTGACCTCAATCAGCGCGCCGATATTCTTTAGGAACAGCTTGCTCTCAAAGAGCCGGTGACGGGTCACCTGCAACAGCTGTTTATCCAGTTCAAGAATCTCCTCAATGTACTGATCTTCCAGGGCCTTGTTTTTCTCTACAATACGGAAGAAAGAATCAAAGTCGGCCAGCTTTTGCTTGTCGATCCTTTCAATCAGGGCTTCCATCTGCTGTCGCTCTTTTTTGTGTTGCTCGACAAGCCGTTCACTGCTGAGTTTGAGGCTGTTGAGCACGCGCTTCTGTTCAATCTCCAACTCGGAATAAAGCTGAATCAAATCGTTGAGGTCCCGGGCGGTAATCTTGATCATCTTTTGTACCAGCTCCCGGTACTGCCCCCTGCGGTATTCATCTTGTTCGAGTACGTAAGTTTCATCCGTGTCACTGTTGATCATCTGATTATTATAGGCCCGCCGGGCCTTCTGTTTGATTTTAACGGCGTTGACAAAGCGCGGTTCGATTTCCTGTTGAAAATCAATCAGGACTTCATTCAGGAATAGTTTGGCCCGCTGCACATTGGCCTCGAGACACTGCTCGGTGGTCTCACAACCGCTCAGCGAGACAAGATCTTTTTGGATAACGGTCGAATTGACATAGTCGAGCAATTCATTGATGTCCGCGGTGGAGACACCCCAATCCCGGCCTCCGTTGAGGGCTGCGATCTTCGCCTTGATCTTGTCCATATTCTGCTGACGCAGTCGGAGGTTGTTGATGTTATACGTTTCCATCATCAACTCCCCGAGCTCTTGCAGGTCCCGGTTGTAGGCCATGAACTCTTCTCGTTCCTGACGGATTTCCTCCGCGTAGAGTTCGGCTTCCTGAAGTGTTTTGTCCTTTAGTTCGATGAGTTGGGCAAGCAGTACGTTGCGGTTATGCACCAGCTTGTCACGTTGCTCCTGAATTTCCTGCAGTTTTTTGGAAAGCCGGGCGAGATTGTATTCGGCGCTTTCCTGAAAGGTGGCATACTTTGATACCGATGTGCGGCCCGGGGTGTCGACACTGCCCTCTTGGGCGAGCCCTCCGTAGTCCAGAACCTTGGATATGGGGCTTTCCCCGGTTTTTTCCGTGATGTACTGATCATAGGTGAAGACGCCGATGACGACGAACACGATCAGCAAGATTAAAAATGTTTTATCCCCCATCTTCTTCCCCGATCTGTAAGTATTTCCGGTCTAAAAATTTAGACTTAATTTTACCTCATTTTCCAATTTTCCTCAACCTTTCCCTTACAATTCACCGGGACCGCAGAATACACCGGAAACGACGTTCTAAAACGATGCCGCAGGAGACTTTAGGAACTCCAATTCCGTCGAAGTCGAGCGGCGGTTCAGAACCTCATTACGGTGGGGAAAGCGCTCAAATCTCTCGATAATGTCGTGATGACGCTTGGCGAAATCGTACACCGTGAGAAAATAGTCCACGTTATGCGGCTCCAGAGTCTCGGCCGCTTCGGCCAGGCCTTTGTAATAGTCCAATGATTTCTTCTGGATAAGCATATTCTCCGAATGCATCATCGGCATGTACAGAAACTGCCGCTGGATCAGACTGAGTTCCTCATCAAAACCATTTTTGACGGCCAGCAGGGAATATTCCAATGCCTGCAGATCGGTATGAAAGGCCTTCGCGGAATTGCGAAAGATATTGCGGGAAAACTGATCCAGGAGGATGATCAGCGCCAACGATCCCACGGAGGTATCCATCCATGACGAATATTTACCTTTTCGCGCCTTGGTCAAGTCCGACCCGAACTTGGTTTTGATTTCCTGGTCCACGGCCTCGTTGTTGGCGAACCAACGCTCCCTGACCGCTACATCCTCGCTTAATCGAGTCTCTTCGGTGATCCCTTCGAACCAGTAGTCCAGGATCGCCGCTACACGTTCCATCATAATGCTGTCTTTCCTTTTTTCTG
>JAGQUY010000163.1 GCA_020438245.1 Bacteroidota bacterium | reverse complement strand
TGGTGCTTACGTCACCAATATTATTCCCGTTGCAGACGGCTTCATTATTACAGAAGCTGAGAAAGGCGAGATCTGGCATTGGACTGGCCCTACTCGTGATTAGGGTGTGGACTCAATTGATCCAGCATTTCGCAGCGAACAAATATATCATGTTGATGAAGTTTTGTCGGGATTTTTCGAACCGTGTCGCCAGTCTGCGCATATCCTTCATTTTACAGAAGAACCGCTCGACGATGTTTCGCATGGCGTAAAGGCGGGTATCATGCGGGACTGGATTTCGTGCATTTGACTTGGCTGGGATGACGGCCAGCGCACCCTCATCGGCGATATTCTGTCTGATTTTTTGGCTGCCATAGGCTTTATCAAGGACCATTGCCAAGGGCGGTGTGGCCCAATCCAGAAAAACATCCATCACCTGGCTGTCATGCACATGCCCGCCGGTGACTTCGATACGCAACGGCCTTCCGTCTTGGTCTACGGCCACGTGAACTTTGCTTGTGCGACCGCCTCGTGAGCGTCCAATACCTTCCGCCAGCCCCCCTTTTTTGAACCACTCGCTGCACGGTGAGCTTTTACGATACTGGCGTCTATGAAAATCAAACTGTCTTCACATTCTTCTGTAAGCGCATCAAATATGCCTTTCCAAACGCCACGCTCACCCCATCGGTTATAGCGATTATAAACCGTTGTGTACGGCCCATACCGTTCCGGCAAGTCCCGCCATGGCGCACCCGTGCGCAGAATGTAAAATATACCATTCAGGATTTTGCGGTCTTCTTTCCGCTTTGGCCCACGACCCACTTGCGGCAACAGTGGCTCAATGACCGCCCATTCTTCATCCGATAAATCAAAACGCGCCATGCCAAATTCCCTTTCTGGAACCCCTGAATCACGCTTTGCATAAATAAATTAACCAGATAAATTAGGTACACACCCTAGTCGAGAGTTTGCGTGCATCGTCACTTGACCGGACAAGTTCTGAATGCTACCCTTCTAAAAAACACTGAAAATAAGTGAATTAGGGAGGGAATTATGGCTTCAAAATCAAGTTGTACGGGTAAAATTGGTCGACAAGCTTTGCTTGGTTTGGGCGCAACGATAAATTCCATGTTTGTCATCGGCGCATTTGCGCAAGGCGGTGAATCGCGTGGCATTGATCAGATTGTGGTGACGGCTCAATTTCGGGAGCAAAATCTTCAAGATGTGCCTCTTTCAATCTCCGCTTACAGCGCTGAGATGATTGATGCACGAGGTGCTGTCGAACTCGGGGATATAGCAAATACGGCTCCAAACGTCGTTTTTACTGAATCATCCCTATTTAATTCGTCGGCTGCTGCGATATCAATCAGGGGTGTTGGTCAGTTTGATTTCAGTTTTGGCTTTGAACCGGGAGTCGGCGTTTATCTAGATGATGTTTACTATCCGACAATCGTCGGCGCTCAGTTTGATCTGATTGATGCGGAGCGCGTGGAAATTCTGCGCGGCCCGCAAGGAACGCTTTCAGGCAACAGCAGCATAGGCGGGGCGGTTAAGCTGTACTCAAAGAAACCGACTGGAAGTGGAAACGGATATATTAAAGCTTCTGTCGGCCGCTTCGATAGACTCGATTTTGAAGGAGCAGTGGATTTCGGCATTGTAGAGGATGTGCTTGCGGTTCGACTTTCGGGCGTCCTGCATCATGGGCCATAACACCTCGAGCCCGAAATAAAGCACGAACGTGCCGGCCGCGATCATGCCGATGAGAACGACCAGGGCATTGCCTGTATCGAATTCCATGACGGGTTTCGAAACTGATCTCCGGGGTGTGCCGGAAGATAGGCGATCCGGGCGACCCCTGCGCGGCCAGGCGTCAGGGGGTGTAGACGTAGTGCGGGTAGGTCTGCGCCAGGACGGAGTCCACCATGACGCGGTGGAACTGGTCGGGTTGTTCAAACTCCGGCATGTGCGCGGCGTCCTCGAACCAGATGAGGTGTTTCCCGGCCGGCGCGTCGAGCTGGTCGAAGTACTTTTTCACCAGCTCGGACGGCGTATTGTAGTCGTGCCGGCCGGCGATGAAGTACACCGGCACCTTGACGTTCGGCACGTCCTCGAAGAGGTTGATCTGGCCGAGGTCATCCCACAACGTCCGCACGGCGAAGTTGGGGTCGGAACTGATCTCCAGGATTTCCAGGAGGGTGTATTCCGGGCTCAGCATCATCCGGCCCATAAAATCCGAGAGGA
>JAGQUY010000162.1 GCA_020438245.1 Bacteroidota bacterium | reverse complement strand
CCAACCGATTGGCGCCGTGGTCGGAAAAATTGGCTTCACCAAGGACGAATAACCCCGGAATTGTCGACATTAAGTTATAGTCCACCCAGAGTCCGCCCATGGTATAATGCACGGCCGGATAAATGCGCATGGGAACCTGATACGGATTTTCTCCGGTGATCCTTTCATACATATCAAACAAATTACCATATTTTTCCCGAATGGCTTGTTCGCCCAGCCGACCGATGGCATCTCTGAAATCCAGAAAAACAGATAAACCCGTTTCCCCGACTCCACGGCCGTCATCGCAAACGCTTTTGGCATTTCGTGAGGCCACGTCACGGGGAACGAGGTTTCCGAAGCTCGGATACTTTCTTTCGAGGTAATAATCTCGTTCTTCTTCCGGAATCTGCGATGCGGGCCGTTTATCTCCCTTGTTTTTCGGGACCCATACGCGACCGTCGTTCCGAAGGCTTTCAGACATCAACGTCAGTTTGGATTGATAGTCTCCTGAAACCGGAATGCAGGTTGGGTGTATTTGCGTATAGCAGGGATTGGCAAAGAAGGCACCACGTTTGTGGCAACGCCACGCAGCTGTTGCATTGGAATTCTTGGCATTCGTGGACAAATAATAAACATTGCCATATCCTCCGGTACAGAGGAGGACTGCGTCACCCGCGTATTGTTCGATTGCACCGGAAACAAGATTTCGCACGGTTATACCTCGTGCCTGCCCATCCACGACAACCAAATCAAGCATTTCCCGCCGTTCGTACATTTTTACGGTCCCCTCGTGAACTTGACGCATAAGAGAACCGTAGGCACCAAGCAGCAGCTGCTGTCCGGTCTGTCCCCGCGCATAGAAGGTGCGTGAAACCTGCGCACCACCGAATGAGCGGTTGTCCAATTGGCCCCCGTATTCGCGTGCAAAAGGAACACCCTGAGCCACACATTGGTCGATGATATTGACAGATAGCTGCGCAAGACGGTAGACATTGGCTTCACGCGCTCTGTAGTCGCCACCCTTTACCGTATCGTAGAACAACCTCCAGATACTGTCTCCATCGTTTGCATAGTTTTTTGCCGCGTTGATGCCGCCTTGAGCCGCAATGCTATGCGCTCGGCGGGGCGAATCTTGGATGCAAAAAACCTGGACGTTGTAGCCCAGTTCACCAAGTGAGGCGGCCGCTGATGCACCCGCAAGACCGGTTCCTACAACCAGAATATTGTGTTTTCTGCGGTTGGAAGGGTTGACCAGCTTCATGTTGAACTTATGACGATCCCACAAATCGGTGATAGAGCCGGAAGGGATCTTTGAATCGAGTGCCATAGGTATCTCCTGAATCAAATAGAGTTTTACAAGGAGTGACCCCCGCCGAAGAGGATCCACACCGGAATCGTCAGGAACCCAACCGCCAGAACCAAGGAGATCAGGATTCCTAAACTGTAGATTGCGGGCTTGAGGCGAGGATTGGTAACACCGAGGGACTGAAATGCGCTCCAGAATCCGTGTCGGAGATGAACGCCAAGCAGTATCATGATCAGTACATAACCAATCACATAGGTCGGACTCTGAAAAACCTCTATCACCAAACGGTAAAGATCTCTCATGGTGACACCATCGATTGTCGTCGTATAGTGCGGCCCGAACTTGAACGTCTTCAGATGCAGCCATGTGAAAACAAACAACAGGAGTCCGGTCCAGATCATCGATTGAGACGACACGGATTTTTGGCTATTACCACCGGCGTTCCCTGCCTTGCTATAGCTATCCGGTCTTGCTTTGCGTTTCTTCAAGTAAACCGAGATTCCCGCCACCGCATGAATCAGAAAGACTGCTACAAGGCCGAATTCGATGACGTAAAGCAGGGCACCCAGTTGAGTCAGTTTGTAGGTGTAGAGATTAAAAGAATCCGGCCCGACGAAGAGGCTGAGGTTGCCCAACAGATGACCGATAACAAATACGGTCAGGAGCAAACCGGTCAATCCTGAAAGAATTTTTTTTCCAACTGAAGACCATACTATGGACGAAAAGGAAAGCATGGATTATTGCTCCGTGAAGATGATGGAAGATGTGGTTGTCTTGAGCAAGCTGAAGTTTTCACCGGGAGGAACCGGGAAAGAATTAATTATTGCCAATCAATTATATATGATTTGTACACAAAACGCAAGGATTTCGGACAAGAAAGACCTAGATAGAAAGAGCAGGGTGGCCGAGCCATGATCACAAGGCAAAACTCGAGCATTATGGATGCTCCGATAGGGGCCGGCTGATCCGTTTCTTCTTGGGAACTATGCTCACGCCAGTTAACGAAAAAATAGGAAAAACCACACAAGTTGTTCAACTTAAGCGCCTGCTTATGTTCAAAATATGTTCAAAACAAAATTATGTTAATAACTGTGAAAATATATCGTAAATAGTGTATTTACAGTTATTAAGAATGTTAATAACTTGTGGATTGTGTTGGTTCCCAAAAATCGCTTGCGTTTCGGAACGTGCTGTTTTATAATGAAATTACCCTCCTTTGAGAGAGAGTACGTTTAA
>JAGQUY010000161.1 GCA_020438245.1 Bacteroidota bacterium | reverse complement strand
CAAGGTAACAACCCAGTTGATCTCTCAGAATAAACTGGATATTGGCGGATTGACGCAGGTGTTTCCGGAGGCATTTGGAAAGCTGACTACCCAGATGAAGGTGGAGGGTGCCAGGCTCGAAGAGATGCGTGATCAATTCAACATTATCCAACAGCAGCTTTCTTCTTTTCACGGGGCCGTTACGAAGCTGTTTTTCGAAGACGCCGAAGTGCAGTCTAAAGGCACCGGTCACCTATTCTCGATCACCGTCAATCCGCAGGCCTGCACGGGCTGTGGTCTTTGCGTGCTTGCGTGTAACGAAGAGGCTCTTGAGATGTCGGCCGAAACAGCAGAAGTTACGACGGCTTCCCATGCGTCGTTTCGATTATGGGAGCAGCTGCCGGATACGCCCGGAGACATTGTTTTGAGAATGGTCGACAACACGCAGTATAATCCGGTCGCAGCAGTGATGCTCAGCCGGAATTATTACATGTCGATGGCAGGCGGGAGTATGACAGATCATCGTGCATTGGAAAAGACGATCATGCACGCGGTCACGGCTGTCACCGAATCGGTCATTCAATCCGGAATGAACAAACAACTCAAGACGATAGACGAATTCATTCGAACGTTGTCTGAAAAAGTCCGCGTTAAATTGGCCGAGTCGGTGCCGTCCGATAATTTTGACGATCTGCTGGATGCGTTGCACAAGAGCGATGAATCTCGTCTTGGAGTTGACGTATTGATCGCCAAACTCGGTTCGATGCGACGATTTGGAGTCGTGGAAACAGCGTGGATTGAGCGACTGATTTCCCTCACCAAGGAGCTCCAAACACTATCCTGGGTGCTTTCTACGGGCCAGACCGGACTGGGTCGCGCCAGATTTGGAACCGTGGTTGCGACGCGTCAGGCACTCCGTTGGGCTAAACGCTTTCCGTTCAATACCATGTCCACACCGGTTTCTGTTTGCGATCACTCCGAAGCCGCTGATTTTGTTCTGGGATTGTGCAAGGGACACATACGGCAAATGGTTGACAATATCAAACTGCTGAGGCGGGCTGCCCTGGAATCCCAAAACAAGTATGATCCGCCCCTGCACGACGAACAGATTGCCAATCTCGGGTGGTCGGATCTTACAAGGGAGGAAAAAATTCTCGTTCCTCCGGTGTTCCTCGTGACCGACGTGGAGATGTTCTCCCAAAGCAATCTTCCTTCCATGATGAGATTACTGTCGTCAGACTATCCGGTGAAAATACTTTTGATGGACGATGCATCCGGAGATGCTTCCTATTGGCAGGCTCGTCTTGGGGTTCTAATGCAAGTTGTTTCTCTTAGAAAAGCGTTTTATCTGCAGTCTTCCCTGGCCAACCCCCGGCACTTTTTCAAAGGCATAACCGACGGACTTCACGATCCGACGCCGGCCTTGTTCCACTTGCTTGCGCCAAAGTCGGTGAATTACGAATGGGCAACCGATGAATTTCTCCAACTGTCTTCCGATTCGCGGGCATTTCCCCTTTTCAGATTCCGTCCGTCCAAAGAGAAGTCATATTTCTCTACGGCGTTTGATTTGTCGGCAAACCCGGCCCCGTTCGACGATTTTTTGACGGATGAAATATCCTATCAGGATTCCGGGGAGACCAAATCCATAAAGTACAAAGTAACGTTTGCCGATTGGGCATATCGTCAACCCGAACTCCGGAATCACTTCGGTGTAATTGACGGTTCCACAAAGCATCCGCTCTCCGTGTCCGAGTACCTGTTGCTTGACGAAAGCGACCGTACCGGTAAGACACCGTGTATCACACTGGTGGACGAAAATGGCGCCCGCGTAGGGTTGACGGTTTCGACCTCGTTGGTGAAATCAGCAGAAGCTGCCCGACTGGTCTGGAATACGCTGCGGGATTTGGCAGGAATGCTTACGCCCCATCCGTTGAAATTGAAAGAAGCACTTGAGGAAGAGCTGACCAAGAAACATAACGCAGCCATCGATCAAATAAAAGTCGACTACGAAGAAAAATTACGACAACAGGAAAAGACACAGCTTGAAGCGGTCAAACAAAAATTGCGGGACAAATTTCTTGCTCTTTCCGGCTACAAATCATGAATGGAGATGACAATAAACGATGAGCGATGTTCACCAAACAGAGCGACTGACCTTTCGCCATGGGGTTCATCCTGAGGAATTCAAGGAATTCACGGCGAATCTGGCGGTGGAACGGATGCCGTTTGTGGATGAGTACGTAGTGCCGCTTTCCCAGCATGCCGGCGCACCATCCATCCCGGTCGTTCTGAAAGGTCAGCGGGTTAAACGCGGTGAAATTATCGCGAAAGCGGCAACCTTTGTTTCGGTTGCACAGCATGCGCCAGTCAGCGGCACCGTAGAATCCATCGATCTTGCCGAGCATCCCAACGGCCTGCTGGTCAATGCCATCCGGATCAAAGCTGACCCTTATTCAGCCCAGACCGTAGACGGGAAAAAGCCAATTCCGTGGGCGGATATGGATTTCAAAACCTTCATCACAGCCGTACAAACGGCAGGTCTGGTCGGACTGGGCGGCGCGGGATTTCCGGCACATGTTAAATTTTCGATACCTGAGGGCAAAACGTGCAAATACATCATCGCCAACGGATGCGAATGTGAACCATTCCTGACCTCTGACCATCGAATTATGGTCGAGTATGCGTCCGATCTGATTGAAGGATTGAAAATTCTTCGGCACTTTATTCCGGCGGAAAAGGTCTATATCGGAATCGAGAAGAACAAGCCGGATGCGATCAAAGCTCTTTCGGACGAGATTCGACGCCAAGGTGTCGATTTTGAAGTGGTTTCTCTGAAAGTCAAATATCCGCAGGGTGCAGAAAAGATGCTGATCAAGGCTGTACTCAAGAAAGAAGTACCAACCGGTAAGCTGCCCATCGATGTGGAAACACTGGTTTCAAATGTCGGTACCCTGGTGGCAATGGCTCAGTATTTCAATCAATCGGTGCCTCTGATAGAGCGGGTCGTTACCGTGACCGGAACTGCAATCAAGCGACCGGCCAATTTGATGGTACCGGTGGGCACGCAGATAAAGCATTTGATCGACTGGTGTGGAGGTCTTACCGAAGGAGCCGTCCGTATCTTGCTTGGCGGGCCGATGATGGGTATTGCTCAAAAAACGCTCGATGTGCCGGTGACCAAGGGCATTTCAGGAGTCCTGGTGCTGACTGAAGACGAGGTGCGTGATATAACGACCTATAAATGTATCAAATGCAGCCGCTGTGTCGAGGTCTGCCCGATGTATCTCAACCCGTCTTTGATGGGACTGATGGCGCGCAAAGAGTTGTATGATGAAATGGAAGAATTGCACGTCATGGATTGTTTCGAATGCGCTTCCTGTTCCTTCGTCTGTCCGTCGGGAATTCCGCTTGTTCAAAGCTTCCGTGTGGCCAAGAGTATCTTACGGGAAAGAAAGGCCAGGTCCTGATCGAGGCAAGATCCAAATTATCTTTGTCCACATCCCCCTTTCTTCACGACAAGGATACGACTCCCTGGATAATGTTTCAGGTGGTCTATGCGCTATTGCCGATACTTGGAGCAGCGTTCTATTTTTTTGGTCTGGCGTCGCTTCTGATGTGCACAACGGCTGTCCTATCCTGTTTTTTGGCGGAATCGCTATTCCGGAGCGGCCCTGAACGATTCGGGTCGCTCAAAGACGGAAGTGCCTTATTGACAGGGCTCTTGCTGGCGCTAACGTTGCCTCCGGGGTTTCCACTGTGGATGGTTTTTTTGGGCGGGTTCGCAGCGATTGCTATCGGTAAAGTAATTTGGGGCGGAATAGGTCAAAATCTTTTTAATCCTGCTCTGGTGGGCAGAGCCTTCCTCCAGGCTGCTTTTCCGACTGCCATTACCACCTGGTCACAACCCGACGGCCGATTCCTGGCGGCACGCGGTACCAATCTGGCTTTACCATTCTTCCAGGGCGAGACCCTTGATGCGGTAACCAGCGCAACACCACTCGCCAAAATGAAATTCCAACACGAGCCAACAGCCATTCTGGATCTATTTTTCGGAAACACGAGCGGTTCTCTTGGCGAAACTTCGGCCATCTTAATATTACTTGCCGGAATTTATTTGGCTGCCAGAAAAGTATTTAATTGGCATATACCGGTATCCATTCTGGCAACAGTCGCCATTTTTTCAGGTATCTTCTTTTATGTGAATCCTGAGTTTTACCCCTCTCCGCTTCACATGTTGTTTTCCGGTGGTCTCCTGCTCGGCGCTGTTTTCATGGCCACAGATCCCGTCACGTCTCCTTTCACTATCAAAGGATGCTGGTTGTTCGGATTCGGTATAGGTTTTCTGGTTGTGCTGATTCGCATTTTCGGTGGATTGCCGGAAGGAGTGATGTACGCCATTCTATTGATGAATTCCGCTGTGCCGTTGATCAATCGAGCAACCCGTTATCGGGTTTACGGAACGAAGTGATGTCAGAGCAATTTGTCGACAGGGAGATCCCGATTCAATCGTCCAGCGAGCCCAGTTCGCTGCGTTTAATCGCTACTCTTGGCATTGCGGGGTTATTGGCGGGTATCGTACTCGTCGGCGCCTACGTATTTACCCTTCCAATTATTGAGAGAAACAAGGAGGAAGCACTTCAGGAAGCAATCTATCATGTTCTTCCCGGCTGCAGTAAGTACGAAGCTCTATTCTTGAAAGATGGCCAACTGGTCAAGCCGGAAAAAAATACCGAAGCCGGCAGTCAGCATAGCGTAAAAAGAATCTTCCTGGGATATAATGAAAAGGGTGCAGTGGTTGGTTTTGCAATTCCTGCGAGCGGCCCTGGTTTCCAGGACCTGATCAAACTGATCTACGGATTCGGCCCGAAGGCTGATGTGATCATAGGTTTTGAGGTTTTGGAGAGCAAAGAAACCCCCGGCCTTGGCGACAAGATCGTGAAAGACCAGCATTTCATCGGCAACTTCTCCGCACTATCGGTTGAACCCTCGCTGGAAGGGACACCCAAAGGAAGCAAAACGAAACCCAATCAAATTGAAACCATCACCGGTGCGACGATTTCTTCCAAAGCGGTAATCAAAGCCTTGCAGGTCTCACTGGGTGAGTGGCGTCCCGCGATCCAGCAGTATATCGAAAAAAACACCTTGAGCAATTAAGGTAGCAATGAACACAATCAATCAATCAAATCGAACGTATACAGAATTCGTCAAGGGACTTTGGAAAGAAAATCCGGTTTTTGTCGCCGTGTTGGGGATGTGTCCTGTGCTCGCGGTTACAAATTCCGCAATTAATGGACTTGCCATGGGTCTTGCGACAACGTTTGTACTCGTGGGATCCAGTTTTCTTGTTTCCATGGTTCGGCATTGGATTCCAAAACAAGTCCGGATCACCACGTTCATAGTAATCATTGCCACTTTTGTTTCCACCGTGGATATGGCCCTTGAAGCGTTGGTACCAAAAATCCACAAGGAATTGGGTGCCTTTATAGCTCTGATTGTCGTGAATTGTATCATCATGGGTCGACAGGAGGCGTTTGCCGCAAAGAATACTGTAAAGCTGTCTATCGCAGACGCTCTTGGGATGAGCGTCGGATTCATATTTGCTTTGGTCACACTGGGTGGATTGCGGGAGATTTTGGGAAGCGGATCCTTCTTTGGGTTCTTGCTGTTCGGCGATCACTTTGAGCCATGGATTATTATGATCCTTCCGCCGGGTGGTTTTTTTGTTCTTGGTTTTCTGCTGCTTTTTTTCAACTGGTTGAAAAAAAATCGTGACGAGCGTTTGAAAAAGCAAACGGCCGTTCTGAGCAAAACAATGCAAGGTGCATGATGGGTGAACTCTTTTGGATTTTCATTTCAGCTTTATTGATCAATAATTTTACGCTGTCCTATTTTCTCGGTATCTGTCCCTTTCTGGGCGTTTCCAATAAACTGGATACGGCTTTCCGCATGGGCTTGGCAATCATATTTGTTCAACTCATTACGGCAGTGTGTGCCTGGGCGCTCAATACGTATATACTGATTTATGCTCCCTACCTCAGATTGATCAGCTTCATTATCGTTATCGCCAGTACGGTGCAATTTGTCGAAATGGTGATCAAGAAACTGAGCCCGGAGCTATTCAGAGCACTGGGAATCTATTTGCCCCTGATTACGACGAATTGTGCAATTCTTGGTCTGGCCCTTTTTCAGACGAACAAAGGATACGGTCTGGTGGAGGGTCTTGTGTATGCCCTCGGCGCGGGTGGAGGAATTACGCTGGCGCTTGTAATCATGGCCGGAATTCGGGAGGAAACACGCATATTGGATATTCCTAAATTGCTGCACGGCACAGCATTGAATCTTATTATTGCCGGAATTCTTTCGATGGCATTTATGGGCTTCGCAGGATTATTCAGCGCAAACTAGGAGAAAGAAAGCTGCTCTCTTAAGTTCATTACCGGGGGCTTTACCATGTCAACCGTTGGAACCTACATAGTATCAGTTCTGGCCATGGGTTTGTTGTGCGCCGGATGGATATCCGTACAGTTTATTGCCAGACGTATGCGCGTCAAGAATCATCTGGATAATCGCCCAACCTCGTGCTCTTGTGTCGGACAAGAAACGTGTGATACCCACTATGAACGAAGAAACTAATTGTGTGATTAAGGAATAATGGTATGAATCGAAGAAAATTTCTCAAAGTTGGGGGAGGAGCAATCCTCATTGCCGCAGGAGCCGGATTAGGTCCTGTGCTGTTCAGGAACCGCCGTGTATACGGCAAGACCATGCCATTGATGGGGACGATTGGTGAGATACACGTTGTCCACGACGATGCGCGTAAAGCATATCGGGCCATCGATGCTGCGTTCGAAGAATTGACCAGAATCGAGCGATTGCTGACGTTTTACAACGATACCAGTGAGATTGGAACGATCAATCGATTTGCTTTCCTTCGGGAGGTCACCCTATCCGGCGAAACGGGCAATTTGATCGAAAGAGCACTTCACTGGTCCAAGAGTACCGATGGTTACTTCGAACCGGGTCTTGGTAAAATTACCGATCTTTGGGATGTTAAGCATCGTCACGAACCGCCTCCGAAGACTCAATGGGCGCGTTTGGCCGATCGTTCCTTTTACAAAAAGACACTTCTTTCGAAGAGCAACAGCGGCTATACAGTTCGTTTTCTCGCAGAAGATATCAAGATCGATCTCGGCGGTATTGCCAAGGGATACGCTGCCGATCGGGCGGTTGCAGTTCTTGCCGAACAAGGCATATCACAAGCTCTGGTCAATTTGGGCGGAGATATTGCGTCGCTCGGCGGGAAGTCTTCATCCGAAGGTTGGCGAGTCGGCATCAAGGACCCATCCAATCCTTCCGAGATAATCAAAGTGTTGACGCTCAATAATCAGTCGGTGGCGACGTCGGGCAGTTATGAACAGTACTTCACTTCCAACGGTATAATCTATCATCATTTGATCGATCCCAAGATAGGTGAGCCCGGGCATCGCCGTTTTGAAAGTATGACCGTGATCGGAGACAATTGCCGGGACACCGATGCGCTCGCCACAGCGCTGTTTCTAATGGAGGATCGTACGGCACGTCGTGTGCTCGAAGATAACACGGACGGCTTTGAATTGATCAGGTTTCCCGTATGAATGCTCTTGATTAAAATCAGTTACGAATAGTCCACGCTAAAAACAGGTCCGCCCAAATGACTCGATGTTTCTTGTTGGGTATTTTCTTATTGACGACCGGTTGTACCAGGCACTCGTCATCGTTAAATGATATGATGTGGTTTGTAGGCGATTGGGAAGGTATCCGTCTTGATACCGAAGACGGAACGGAGGAACCGATAGCCGTGAACGTCGCGGTTCTTGCGGACGGTTCAGGTCTGATAGAACGCCTGGAGGTGAAGACGGCTGATAAACCGTACCTGGGTTTTACAGTTTTCACACCGCTGGACTCAGCCAATTGCTGGCTGATGACGTATGCCAACTCGGTGCGGCCAACTTTTTCGAGTTTGTCAGGACCTGCTGCAAATCAACGCATCGTACTGGAAACCATTGAGGCCCGGGGCAACCGTAAATCAAGGGTTGTTCTGGAAATGGTGGATTCCCTCCATATACGTCGAACCAATTTTATCGCCTTACGTGATGGCAACGAATGGAGAAAGCTCTTCACCGATGAGCTGGTTCTCCAGGGACATGGTCAAAAGTAAGATATAATTGCCTAAGTTTGTGCCGGTTGCTACATTGCAGCATGAACACTCTTCTTCAAGGTTCTCTTAAGAACAGATGAGCAAAAAAATTCTCATTCTCTGTACTGGCAACAGCTGCCGCAGTCAGATGGCGGAGGGATTCCTGAAATCATTCGACGGTTCCCTGGAAGTTTATTCGGCAGGTACAAGGCCATCGTCGAGGGTTCATCCCAAAGCCATACAGGTCATGCAAGAGGTTGGCATTGACCTGAGTAGTCATGCTCCCAAGAGCACAGACTCCTTCATTCGGGAAGCCTTTGACTATGTAATCACCGTATGCGGGCACGCAAACGAAAATTGTCCGGTTTTTACCGGAAACGTCCGTCATCGTCTGCACATTGGATTTGAAGATCCGGCTGAAGTGACAGGAAGTGAAGAACATATCCTGAATGAGTTTCGCCGAATTCGGGATGAAATAAGGAATAAATTTTACGAATTCTACTCGCAAAGAATTCAAAAAAGCGCCTGAGTGAACCCAGCCCGACACCTTCTGTAGATGAAACGAAAACCGGTATGAATTCAGTCTCCAGACAGCTCTCGTTTTTCGATCGCTTCCTTACCGTTTGGATCTTCATCGTTATGTTTATCGGTGTGGCGGCCGGCTATATGTTGCCGCGTATCGCTACCATTTGGGACTCCTGGAGCATCGGCAAAACCAATTTACCGATTGCGATTGGTTTGATACTGATGATGTATCCGCCGCTGGCGAAGGTAAAGTATGAAGAGTTACCCGTGGTTTTCAGGAATTACAAACTGCTATTTCTAAGTCTTTTTCAGAATTGGGTGATGGGTCCGATTGTCATGTTTTTATTGGCACTTTTGTTCCTCCCGGACAAGCCGGACATGATGGTTGGTGTGATTTTGGTTGGTCTCGCAAGGTGTATTGCAATGGTTTTGGTCTGGAACGATCTTGCAAAAGGAGACTCTGAACTTGCCGCCGGGCTCGTGGCGTTCAACGCGCTCTTTCAGGTTTTCCTGTACTCTGTGTATGCCTATCTCTTTATTACCTTTCTTCCTCCGCTGTTTGGCTATGAAGGAGCCTTGGTGAATATTTCAATAGGCGAAATAGCCCGTACCGTGTTGATCTACCTTGGCATTCCATTCGCCGCCGGTCTTTTGACGCGTACAATAGTGCTTCGATTTAAAGAAAAGACATGGTATCACGAATGGTTCGTTCCAAAAATCTCCTTCCTGACACCGGTAGCGTTGCTTTTTACCATATTCGTGATGTTCTCTTTGAAAGGTGAAAAAATCGTGGAACTCCCGTTGGATGTTGCCCGTGTTGCCATTCCGTATCTTTTTTACTTCGCCGGAATGTTTTTTGTGACATTCTTTGTAGCAAAGAGAATTGGAGCGTCCTACGAGCAGTCCGTGACGACAGCATTTACAGCCGGGAGCAATGACTTTGAATTGGCGATCGCAGTGGCGGTGGTAGTTTTCGGGATTAATTCAGAGGCGGCCTTCGCCACCGTAATCGGCCCTTTGGTAGAAGTTCCGGTTCTTATTTTACTCGTTGAGGTGGCGTTGTGGATGAAGAAAAAATACTTTCAGGTCGTTGCATAACTAGAAAAGGATGATTGTCCTCGATTTCCAAACAGAAGAAATCATCCCCCCGCCATCGCC
>JAGQUY010000160.1:1937-5264 GCA_020438245.1 Bacteroidota bacterium | reverse complement strand
TCAATCTTCTTCTGTAATTGTATAATGCCGTCAATCAGTTTCTCCGGTCGTGGAGGACACCCAAGCAGATAAACGTCCACCGGAATGATCTGATCCACTCCTTTGACAACCGTGTACGAATCATAATAAAAAGGGCCCCCTCCGATTGCACAGGAGCCCATTGCGATCACATACTTTGGATCGGGCATCTGGTCATACAACTGCTTGACCCGGGGAGCCATCTTTTCGGTTACGGTTCCTGCAACAATCATGACATCCGCCTGCCTCGGGGAGGCCCGCATAACCTCGGCCCCAAACCTGGAAATATCGAACTTGGACATCATGGTCGCCATCATTTCAATGGCACAGCAAGCGAGACCAAAACCAAGAGGCCAGAGTGAATTCTTTGTGCCCCATGAAAACAGTTTGTCCAGGCTCGTGATGACGATTTCACCGCCCGGAAACTTCTCAATTTTTGGGAACAATTCCTCGTTGACTACTCCCACTCCAGTGCGCCTTTCTTCCAAGCTACCATCAACGCAACCCCAAGGATCACACTGAACAACGTCAATTCAAAAAATGCAACAGCAGGAATTGAATTAAAAACTTTTACCAGTGGAATAAATAGAATTACCTCAACGTCAAAAATCACGAACAGCAAAGCGAATAAGTAGTATCTGATGTTGAACTGGAAGTATGAATCCGATTGAGCCGGAAGTTCGCCGCACTCGTACGGTGTCAGTTTTGCTTTGGACGGTCTACTCGGACGCAAAGCCCACGATGTGACCATTCCAACCAAGACCATGGCCGTACCGCCGAGGATAAACACCAATACATACAGATAATTATTCGTCATGGCCGGAAAATATATACAGTTTAAGTTAGGGATGCAAGTTTCGTTAATTAAAGCGTATGGTCAGTTCGGCCTGCATGCCTCCGGTTGTCGGGATATATTGAAAGTAATACGATTGTTGCTGCGTCCGGTATGCCTTTCCGGTAGATACAAGGCTTAGCACACGGTTGGCTATCATTCCAAAAAACAGATATTGAGCCAACCGGGCCGTGTTGTCACTGCGAATCCTCATTCGATCATAGTGCTTTCGGGACTTCTCCGAATCCCACTTCCAAAAGTTCCCCGTGTTCTCTTCGTACAATAATTCCGTTCCGGTGGCCCGACGTTGAAGATCGTTGTACGCATAGATGTCCCTGAATTTCCCAATATTGACATAGAATCTGGCCGGCTTGGCAGATGGCAGGTAGACGCCGGCTCGATCTGCCGCATACGTTCTTGCATCGTGCCTTATCCATCCGGCATATTTGGAAAGAAGAAAATAACCTGACCACAAGCCTGCTTCAGCGGCGAAATACGCCTTCCCGGTGCCCCATTTATCATACTTCCAGTCACCAAGATAAAGTTCGCCCAATCCCGGAACCGCCGCGGAAAACCATAGTGCCTTCTTTTTAGAATGCGAAATCTGCTCCTGCGCATTCACCCCGTTTACGAAGAAGAAGAAAACGATCAAACCAAGCCCTGTACGCATGGTTATATCTCACTTCTGGGAAAACTAATCACAAATTTGGCTCCCTGATCCGCTTCTGATTCCAAACGAACGTCTCCATTGTTTTCATCAACGAGCTTCTTCACGATCGCTAGCCCCAACCCAGAACCCCGTTCTTTGGTGGTAAAAAAAGGATCAAAAATTTTATCACGGATGGACTCCGCAACCCCCTCTCCCGTATCTTCAATGCTGATTTCAATGTCTCGTTCCCGCACCGAAGTTGAGATACGAATGGTTCCGTCTTTCGAAATGGACTGCTGGGCATTTTCTATTAGATTCATGAGGCATTGGCGGACCTGCCCGGGATCCGCGAACACACGATTGGGACCGATTTCTCGAACAAGAATAATATTTTTGGAGTCCAATTCCGAATGAAAAATCGAATGAACCTCTTCGAGCAATCGCTCCACATTACAGACTTCAGGTTGTGGCTTTCTGGGACGGGCAAAATCGACAAAATCACCCAGGATTCGCTTCATCACTTCAGTTTCTCTGATAATTTTCATGACTTTGTCCTGCAATGCATCGTCGTTCGGCTTTTCTTTTTTCAACAGATGCGCAAAAATTTCAACGCCTGCCAACGGATTTCGAAGTTCGTGCGCCACACCCGCCAACATGGCTAGCATATGCTGATCTCGCTTCAGGATGTTTTTCCGCATGCGCTCCATGGTAGCTCCCAAGAAACCCAGTTCATCTGCGCTGCGGATGTGAATCGCGTCGGTCAATTTGCCCGCGCCGATCTTTTCCGCTTCCTCCATCAACTTTGTCACCGGATTGCTGATAGTTCGCGAAAAATAGATGCCGATCAGTATGGAGACGATCACTCCGACAATGCCGATCGTGATCAGATGCCATTCAATACGTTTGATCAAATACAAAAATGTAGCGCTGCCTTCGACGGCAATAATACATTGGCACTCGTTATTGATAATGATGGGCACAAATGCCGTCTTATAAAGCTTGCCGTCATACGTTTCAAAAAGGATAGAGTGTGCAGGAAGTCCTCGTTTTGCCATTTCCAATTCCGGTTGATTGAATTTTAGAAATGGATAGCGGTAGCCGATCAAAACGCCCTCATCGGTATCCAGAAAACTGCCGCCTTCCCGATCAATGACATAAATCCGCTCGACGTCTGTCGCGTCTCGCAGCTCTATCAGTCTTTTTCTGTAGTGCCGGTATGTTCTGGAAAGTTCGTCTCCCCGTTCCAGCCTCGTCACAAAATCACTGTGAATCTGCAGTCGTGCGGCTTGAGCTACCGCTATCAACTTTCGGCCCAATTCCTCATCAAGGCTGCTTTCCGTATACCAATAGTGCAACAACCCGCTCACACTGAAAATGACCAGACAGAATGCAGCGAAAAGCAATATCAGTTTGTTCTGAATCCGCGAAATAATTTTTCGGAACATACAACGACTAGCCCCTCGGATGGAACGATTTGTGAACCGACTTCAAATACTCGCGGTCGATATGTGTATAGATTTGAGTTGTTGAAATGTCTGCGTGCCCCAACAGCTCCTGAACGACACGAAGATCCGCACCGCCCTCAAGCAGATGCGTGGCGAAAGAATGTCGAAAGGTGTGTGGAGTCACGTTTTTCTGAATTCCCGCAAGCTCCACATACTTCCTCAAGATTTTCCAGAAACCCATTCGGCTGAATCTTCTTCCCCGCGAATTCAGGAAGAGCACATCCTCCGCTTTCCCCGATTTGGCCAGCCTGCCTCTCACCTTTTCCTGATAAAAGACCACCCAGTCCATGGCCATTTGCCCCACGGGCACCATGCGTTCTTTG
>JAGQUY010000160.1:0-1893 GCA_020438245.1 Bacteroidota bacterium | reverse complement strand
TGTTTCAAAGTCAGTAATTCGGAGATTCGCAGGCCACACGCATACAATACCTCAAGCATCGCCCTGTCGCGTGCCCCTAAGGGCGTCAGCGTATCAGGCTGTTTCAGGATATTTTCCATGTCCTGAATTTCCAAAACGGACGGAAGCACCTTCGGCAATTTCGGCAAATCGACATGTTCGGCCGGATCGGCCTTCATGATCTCTTCCGTCATCAGATATTTGTGAAAAGTCCGTATCGCGGATAAATTTCTGGAAATGCTGCGAGGCCCAAGACCAAATGCATGTAACAGTTGCACAAATCGGGAGATGTCCTTCTGAACAATCTGGGAGGGATTGTCATATCCGCGGCCTTCCCGCATATACTCCAGGTATCGTTTGATGTCCCGACGGTACGACTCAAGCGTATTTTGAGCCAGATTTTGTTCGATGGAAAGGAAATCAATGAAGTTTTCTAAGTGATGAACCACAATCTACATGGCGGCGGCTTTGTCTTCGAAGTAGGTTGATTGATAACCGTACTTCTGGAGTTCAGCCAACGCCTCGTTGAGCAGATTTGTTCTTTCACGGTAAGGCAGAAACGCACTCTTGAAGCCATTGATGATGATGTTACAAACGTCATCAAATGAAAAATTGCATGTTTTCGCGGCCAAATATATTTCCCTTGTGACAGTCGTCGCCGACATAAGTCGATTGTCCGTATTGATGGTGACTCTCAGCCCGTAGTCATAAAAGGTGCGTAACGGATGACTTTCGAAGGTTTTAACAGCCTTTGTTTGAACATTGGAGGAAAGGCAAATCTCGATGGGAATTCGGTGATCATTGACATAGTTGAGCAGGTCGCCGTCTTCGATCAAATGGGTACCGTGGCCTATGCGGTGCGCGCCGCAGTCGTGGATGGCCTGTTTGATGCTGTCCGGACCATACGCCTCTCCTGCGTGGGCGGTAACATTCACGTTGTTGCGTAGAATAAGTGCGAATGCGTTCTGGTGGTCTTTTGCGGGGTATCCGTCTTCCCGGCCCGCAAGGTCAAATGCCATTACCTTGCGGTTCTTATATGCAACCGTAAGCTCCGCCAATCGCAAGGAAGTGTCCGGTGCGATGCTGCGAATGCCGCAGACTATGATACCGGTCTTGATCGGATACATTTGTTCGGCCCGCTGCAGACCCCGGATCACCGCCTCCATGATTTCAGAAAGCCGCAATCCCTGGTTGATATGGAGAATTGGAGAAAACCGAACTTCCAGATAGCGGACATTTTCCTTTGCCGCATCTTCGGCAAGCTCAAAAGCAATTCTCTCTATGGCGGACGCCTCCTGCATGACCGATAACGTAACTGCGAATCCCTTCAAATAGTCGGCAAGATTTTCGCATCGATCTCCGACTTCGAGATGAGTTCTGAGTTTATCCACGGATTTGAAAGGCAGGGTCACGTTTTGTTGATCCGCCAGCTCTACCAGTGTCTCCACCCGACAGCTGCCATCCAAGTGGCAGTGCAATTCCGTCTTGGGCAGTTTGTAAATGAGCTCTTCCGTGACCTCGATATTATCGGGACGGGATTTGCCGGCGGATGCCATCAAGCTATCGTTTTATCGCTTCAACAACCATCTGCGCTGCATCAGACAGCTCATCTGCAACCTTCATCGGAATGCCGGAATGCCGCAAAATCTCCTTCGCTTCTTCCGCATTTGTTCCTTTGAGCCGAACAATCAGGGGAACGTTTATTTTCACATTCTTGGCAGCTTGGACCACTCCGTTCGCAATTCGATCGCAGCGAACGATTCCGCCGAAAATATTGATCAGAATGGCTCTCACATTCTTGTCCGTCAAAATAATCTTGAAACCGTTCTCTACCGTAGTAGGATTGGCGCCGCCGCCCACATCCAGAAAATTGGC
>JAGQUY010000159.1 GCA_020438245.1 Bacteroidota bacterium | reverse complement strand
GCTACACAACACATTTGTAACAATCAAAAAACAAGTGAGTTTCGCACCTTCTAACCCTATGATTTTTAAGAAACTAAATATAAATCAAAGAGATGTACCCTACCAATGCTCGAACAACAATGGGTCCTCAATAACCATCATGACAAGGAGCGTGTCCAGAAGTTAGCCCAAGAGATTAACGTCCCCCTTCTTATTGCGAGCATCCTTTTTAATCGTGGTATTACCACTTTTGAAGATGCCAAGAATTTCTTTCGTGCAGAAAACGCTCCTCTGAACGATCCATTCTTGATGAGAAACATGGACATCGCCGTGAAACGCGTTGTTGAAGCTATCAACAATCGTGAAGGGATCATGATCTACGGCGATTACGACGTCGACGGGACGACCAGTACTTCGATGTTGTACTTATTCTTCAGGGAAATTCATCGTGGCTTCCTTGCATACTACATTCCTGATCGTGTCAAAGAAGGATACGGTCTTTCCAAGCCCGGAATTGCTGCGGCTCACGAGCAGGGAGTAAAGCTCCTCGTCGCAGTAGACTGCGGAATAACGGCCATCGACCAGATTCAACTCGCCAACGAATTTGGGATGGACGTGATTATTTGCGATCACCATCATCCCGGAGACACTCTGCCTGCCGCGTTGGCTATCCTTAATCCAAAACAAGAAAACTGTCCGTACCCGTTCAAAGAGCTTTGTGGCGTTGGTGTTGCTTTCAAGCTGGCCCAAGCAATTACGGAAGGCATGGGGCTCGATAAGGACCTCATCATGCGGCATTTGGATTTGGTGGCCATTGGCAGCGCCGCTGATATCGTGCCGCTGATTGGTGAAAACCGTACCTTGGTAAAGAACGGACTCAAACTTGTTTCAGAAGCCAACAAAGTCGGTATTCGTCAGCTGGTGAAGAATGCAAACGTCCAGGGCAAGCCCATATCGACGGCGCAAATCGTCTTTTCTCTGGCTCCGCGCATCAATGCAGTCGGACGACTCGGTGACGCCAATCGTGCTGTAAAACTGCTGATCACCAACAATGAAACCGAGGCCGTAGAATACGCGAGCGTGTTGGAATCGGAGAATAGGAATCGTCGGGATCTCAATGAGGTTATGTTCCTTGAAGCGGCCGAAGTAGTTGAGTCGGAATTTGACTTCGAAAAAGACAAGGTGATTGTTGTTTACAAAGAAGGCTGGCATCAGGGGGTCATCGGAATTGTCGCCAGCAAACTGGTGGAGAGATATTACAGGCCGGCAATTGTCATCGCCGAGGCGGACGACAAGGGAAAAGGATCAGCTCGCAGCGTTGAAAATTTCGACGTCTTTCATGCCCTGAAATCGTGTGAAGATCTCTTGGTCGGATACGGAGGTCATAAGTACGCGGCAGGATTGACGATCGAGTTGTCAAAAATCGATGAGTTTCGACGCAGGGTCAATGAATATGCAGAGATTCATCTACCGCCGAATGATTTGATTCCGAAAATACAAATTGACGCCCAGATTACGCTTGATCAGATAAACGATCGACTGATCACCCTGTTGAATTTGTTCAAACCCCACGGTCCTTCCAATTTGCGGCCGATGTTCCTGTCCAGTCAGTTGCAAATTGTGGGATATCCGCAACTGATGAACGAACGCCATCTTCGATTCAAAGTCCGGCAAAACGGCGCTGTGCTCGATGCAGTAGGATTCAACCTCGCCCATCATTATAACACGATTGGGGTCGGGGACGCGCCTATAGATATGGTCTACCAGATAGATGAAAATACGTGGCAGGGAAGAACGACGGTGCAGTTGAAAATCAAAGATCTTCGGGTGCATCGCAACGGATCTTTTAATTAAACATTGAACGGCCCGGCGGTACATAAGGCCGTCTTTCTAGATCGTGACGGTACAATCAATGTTGAGAAGGATTACGTTCACAAGATAGAAGAATTTGAGTTTATCGACGGAGCAAAAGACGCTGTGAGGCGTCTTAACGAAGCTGAGTTTAAGGTCGTTGTTCTAACCAACCAGTCGGGCATAGCCCGCGGGTATTATTCAAGGGAAGACGTGGAGATCCTCCACCGCTTCATCCAGCAAGAGCTTACCAAAGAGAAGGCGCACATCGACGCCTTTTTTTATTGTCCTCACCTTCCTGAAGGAGCCATGGCTGAGTACGCCGTGGAGTGTGAATGTCGGAAGCCCAAGCCGGGGATGGTTCTTGATGCGCAAAATGCGTTGGGTATCCGTTTGGAGGAATCGTATATTATCGGAGACAGTTTGTCCGACATGCTGTTGGCCACAACGGTGCCTTTAAAACCGATTCTGGTTCGAACCGGCCACGGTAAAGAGACAGAAGCTCGTTTAACCGGGGAAGGCCTCTCGTTGCACGGCATTGCGGATGATCTTGCGGGAGCCGTCGATATCATTATCAGAGGATACTAAATCATGTCCAAAGAATTCTCCAATTTGATTCAGCAGATTACTTCGTCGGCAACAGTAACCCTTGCCGAAAAAGCTCGCTCTTTGAAAGACGCCGGCGAATCGGTCATCGATTTGACCATAGGCGAGCCGGATTTTCCAACCCCGTTGCCGATCATCGAAGCGGCCAATCAGGCCATGCGACGCGGGGAGACAAAGTACACGAATTCGCGGGGCATTCCTGAATTACGCAAAGCCATCTCAAAGAAGCTGGAAAGAGATTATCATTTGACGTATTCCGCCGATTCGGAAATTATTGCCACGCCCGGCGGTAAGCAGGGGATACTCTATGCCGTAATGGCGTTTATCAATCCCGGTGATGAAGTGCTTTGTGTCGAACCGTGTTGGTTGGGGTATGAAAGTTGTATCAAAATCGTTGGCGGTAAATATGTCGGTGTTCCCACGGTTGAAAAAGACGGGTTTTCCTTCACGGAAAAAACGCTGAACGACCGGGTTACGCCTCGAACCCGAATGATTATTATCAATAGCCCCAGTAATCCGACGGGCAAAGTGATGTCTGAGGCGGAGTTGGAAGCAGTGGCCAAAGTTTGCAAGTCTCATGATTTAATCTGCGTTTCGGACGATATATACGAACACATTGTATTTGATGATCACCGTTTCCGGACGATTGCGGCGATGCCTGGGATGAAAGAGCGGACTATCGTATTGAACGGGTTTTCCAAAGCATACTCGATGACCGGCTGGCGATTGGCCTACCTGGCGGCAGAAAAATCCATCATTGCCCAAATCAACAAGCTCCAGCAATTGTCGGCAACCTGTCCAAGTTCGATCAGCCAGTGGGCCGGCGTGGAAGCGCTCAACGGCCCGCAGGATTCAGTCTTGGCAATGCGCGATGCGTACCAGCGCAGGAGAGACTTGGTTTATCAGGGCTTCAACAATGACAAGGTCTCCTGTTCCAAGACCGAAGGGGCTTTTTATGCTTTTGTAAATATCACCAAGGTTGCACCCTCTTCAGACAAGGCATGTGAAATTTTGCTGGAGAAATCGAAGTTGGTTACCGTGCCCGGCAGTGCGTTTGGTTCGGCGGGGGAGGGGTTCGTCCGCCTTTCTTTCGGAACGTCGGATGAGAACCTCAAAAAAGCCATAAAAAATCTTGAGAATTTATAGGCGCCGGCATATATTGGCGCGCGTTTACTGTCTCGTGAAAAAAAATCGGAATGTGGCGCAGCCCGGATAGCGCACTCCCTTGGGGTGGGAGGGGTCGGAGGTTCAAATCCTCTCATTCCGACAAACAGAAGCAGCTGTGAGGCTGCTTTTTTTTATGTATAAAATGGGTCGAATCCTATGCGTTTTTGGCCACATCACCCATTAATTGGTAGCTTCACACGAATATTTTACTGATATTTATTTATGAAACTTATCGTCACACCTGCGGAAATGCAGGAGATAGACCGCAAGACGATTCACGACAGGGATGTCGCAGGCGAGACGCTTATGGATCTCGCCGGCCGGGCGGTCTTTGAAACAATCTTCAAACGGTTTCCTGATCTATCCGAGAAGTCCATCGTTGTTTTCTGCGGCAAAGGAAACAACGGTGGCGACGGACTTGTTCTGGCGAATTATCTGATCGCGGCGGGTGCCAAACCACAAGTATATTTATTTTGCAAAGAAGATGAACTGAAGCACGATCTTCGGGTCTATTTCAACAAGATTGTCGCAAGCGGAATCCAGCCGACGTTCATCGGTACCGACGTTCTCTTGTTACCGGTACAGGCACCCGACATTACGGTGGATGCATTACTCGGGACAGGCTCTCGCTCCGGTTTGAGCGACCCGTACGTCAAGGCGGTAGAGGCGTTGAACGAATGGGTTGCGAGAGGAACCTACATGGTATCTGTGGATATCCCGTCCGGATTGAATGGGGAAACCGGAATGGCCATGGAAGTGGCAGTTCTTGCTCATGCGACGGTGACCATGGGGCTTCCAAAAAGCGGTTTGGTTTTTGGTGACGGCAAGCAGTATACCGGTGAATTGATCGTTGCCGATGTCGGTTTCCCAGAAGATCTGGTGAACCAAGGGGACAGGTGGCTGATAGACGAGGCCGACATTCGCCTTCATCTTCCGAGGAGACGGCATAATTCTCACAAATACGATTTTGGAAAAGTCCTGGTTATCGGCGGCTCCAAAGGTATGAGCGGCGCGGCGCTCATGACCGCAAAGGCGGCCATGAGAATGGGTTGCGGACTGCTAAAGGCGGCTGTTCCAAAGAGTATTGCCCACGTGATCGAACAGGAGTTGCCTGAAGCCATGACGATTGCAGTGCAAGAAACCGACTCCGGAAGTATTTCTCCGCATTGCATGGACGCGCTGATTGAGTGGTGCGACTGGGCCGACGTAGTTGCGCTGGGACCGGGTCTCTCCAGAAATGAAGAAACCTTCCCCATCGTCGCAGAGCTGCTTAAACGGGTGGAAAGGCGCATGGTCATTGATGCCGATGCGTTGGTCGTGCTGGAAGGAGACGCCGCCTTGCTGAGAGCCTACAAGTCTGAAATCGTGTTGACTCCCCATGCCGGCGAGTTGGCCTACCTGACGGGGGCGCCAAAACTAAAAATAAAGGCCGATCCGGCAGGTGTGTTGGCATCGTTCGTGAGAGATATTCAAAAGACTGTTCTGCTTAAAGGTTCTCCCACCCGCATTGCATCACCCAATGGTCACCTGCATGTCGTCAATAAAGGTAATCCGGGGATGGCAACCGCAGGCAGCGGCGATGTACTCACGGGAATTATTGCGGGATTGATGGCGCAGGGGCTATCTTCTGATGCTGCGGCGTATTGCGGGGTCTTCCTGCATGGATATGCGGGAGACATGGCAAAGGACGAAATGACGGAAATGGGACTGATCGCCGGTGACCTGATCGATTATCTGCCCAGGGCCTTGAGAAAAATTCTATATTGATCGTGAAAGAACAATGAGTCGAAAGCGAATCGTACTTGTGGGCGTCTTGGCAGTAGGGGTGATTGGCGTCGTTTTAGCATACCCGCGACTGCGTCTGGCCTACTATCGCATACAGTATGAAAAAGAAAACAAGGCGGCGCTGGACGCCGTTTTGTCCAAAGAAGTCATCACGCAGAAAGCACTTGAAGCCGCCCAAGCCGCTGAATTGAAACCTGTTGTTCCGGAAACAGCGTATTTGAAGGTTCCTTTTTTTTGTCAGGCTCCGCACGAAAATGCCGCCAGCTGGGAAATACACCATGCCAGTTGTGAAGAGGCGGCTGTTCTTCAGGCGGT
>JAGQUY010000158.1 GCA_020438245.1 Bacteroidota bacterium | reverse complement strand
AAAGAGTAACACAAATTGTGCAGGAATATGGCCAAAAAAAAAAAAAAAAAAGGACTGATTTCTGTCAGAACCAGTGGACATTCTCAGTAGTTTATACTACTTTATTGGGCATACGAAAGGATAACCATGAAGAATAAGAACGTTAAAGTAATGTTTGGAGTTGTGGTGGTCTTGGGTGTTCTGACCTTTCTGGCAGTCTCCGGTTTCAACGAGGGTAAGTCATATTACAAATTTGTTGACGAATTAAAAGCTATGGGACCGGCTGCCTACAAGAAGAACATCAAGGTACATGGCAATGTCGTCAGCGGAAGTATCAAGAAAAGCGGTGAGCGTTTGGAGTTTCTGCTGACACGAAATGGCGAAACCATTCCAGTCAACTATGTCGGCAAGGACCCTGTTCCGGATACGTTCAAGGATGAGTGCGAAGCTGTTATCGACGGTCGCTATCTCGAGAATGGCACCTTTGAAGGAACCTTGATCCAGGCAAAATGTGCATCCAAATACGAGGTTGACTACAAGGACCTCAAAGGCTCCTGACAGCCTCGCTAGAACATCTCAAGGTTGGTTGATAAACTCGACCAACCTTTTTTTCTAAATAAAAGTTGTGAAAATCCTCGTTATCTGCCTTCTCATCGCGTCGGCACTTACCTCCGGCTTCGTTTCGGTGAGTCGCGAAGCGTCCAAGAAATCTGCCTTGGTCAAAACTGCATCGCTCGAAACGATTACGACCGGCCTGTCATCGGTGTCGGTATCCGATTCCAGAGTCGGGGAGTTTTTGGAACACAGGCTTGAAGGTCTGAGACAGGGAAACATGCTGTACCAGGGATTCATTGCTTTGCACCTTGGTGGCGACTCCGTTCTTGTTATCCATAGTCCGTATGGGAGGACGGTGGATGGCAAGAATCCCGGCGATTCCAGCAACTTGAAACAAATTTCACGGGATTTTTTCGCTGACGATATATTGACGCGATCAACACAAGTCTACTCGTCGGAAGGTCGACAAAATCGCATGCTCATTCACCAACAGGTTGAAGCGCTGCCAAATGGAACGAATGCCGTTGGGGTTCGTTTTGTAATTGAGTTGATCCGTCAGGGTAATGATTCCGTTTTCTCAAATGTCCGCTTCATGATGGGCTATGACGGCGACATCGGATCCACGACCGGTGGCTTTGCGGATGACAGTTGCGGTGCTTTGGACACAAGCTCGAACCCGTTGGTATATGTGTTCGATGACAGCCTTAGATTGTTTACCGGAATCCGTGTTCTTCGTGCGTCATCTCCATTGGCTATTGCGAATAAATCATTGTGGCATCAAACGATAAATGGGGATGGCAAGACCGGCCGGGATGCCGACAGTCTGGCGTTGAACATCATGACAAGTCCGACCTTCACTCCAAATTTGGGAAATACGGACGTTAGTCTGTTTGTTATCATGAATATTGGAGATGTTGTCGTCCGTGACACACTGAGAGATACTCTTGATCTCTCGTTTGTGAACGGGGTCTCCCTTGCAGACATTTCAGGACTCCCGAAGACGGTTTTGCTGCCGCAGGAGGAAAAACAAGACAAACAAAGTGACTTGGATTTTATTGTCCTGCCTAATTATCCAAACCCATTCAACCCTGAAACCCAGGTTCGTCTTCAGGTCATGCAACGTCAGCGTTTCGCCGTAGCCATTTTCAACGTGTTGGGCCAGAAAATACGAGTCTTGCACGAAGGGGCGCTGGAACATGGAATTCATAAA
Organism: Bacteroidota bacterium; assembly: GCA_020438245.1. Lineage (GTDB taxonomy): Bacteria > CLD3 > CLD3 > SB21 > SB21 > JAGQUY01. Next base: position 4,374 of record JAGQUY010000158.1, on the reverse strand, counting down.
ATCTACTGGGACGGTCGAAACGATAATGGGGTCTCGGTTTCGTCCGGCGTTTATATATTGACTGTTCGCGGCGAACGCACGGTAAAAACTTCAAAAATGCTTTTGATTCACTGATATGCAAGTCCAACGCCGTTTTTCCATTATTTTGGGGGCTGCCTTTCTTTTGATTTTCGCGATTTTTTTTGGCAGTCGAGCAATGATCCTTAAATACACTTCCGAACTTCGGTCAACAACAGTTACCGAGATCGAAACGATGGTTGACCAGTCGTTGAGTCGTGAGCAGGAAACTTTGTTTGAAATGGCTGTTCTATTATCCGTAACATCAGATACAACGGGACGAGTTTCTCAACTGCTGAACCGGATGCGGGATATAGACTATGTCGCAGAATGGAGCAGTGGGTTGGAAGTTCGTTGCTTGTATTCCCGATCAGATTTACTAGCGACCCAATTAAGCAACAGAATGGCTTCGATTCGGGCGGGAGCACAAGGAGGCTTCATCCTTTCGGGACAATCCCTGATACAGATTGCAGCCGTTCGGAGAAATATGGACTATGCAGATTCACCGGAAACCTATTCGGTGGTCGCGAAAGTCTGGGACGTTGATGTATTGAATCGTATATCGAACGCCTTACAAGCCAAGATATCCGTCATCAGCGTCAACGAATATATGCCAGTTGTCCAGACGGTCCCGACAAAGATTATCGTTCGCCGGCCGTTGGCTTCGCCTAGTGGTGAAATTGTTGCCTTCTTGGAAATCGCTACGGGTCTAAGTAAGCTGGACCGAGTTCTGACCTCGTATATCGACTACATGTGGGTTACCGCCACAGGCACGGCAATCATCCTTGTAGGAATTGGCTTTTTTGTCTTTCGGTGGGTTGCACAGCCACTCCGAATCATCAACCAGTCTCTTTCAAGGGAGGTGGTTGGCGATATGCACTTCTTGCAACAGTACACCTCGGAGTTTGGGCTAATTGCGAAACGACTGACAAAATTTTTCGTTCAGCGTTCAGCCCTTTTGAAAGAACTTGAATGGCACCAAAAGACCGAAAGGGCGTTGACACAGTCAGAGCAAGACTACCGCGAGCTTTTTGAAAGGGCTCACGACGCTATTCTGATTATTGATTCTGCCAACCAAATTATCATCTCAGCGAATGCGGGTGCACACACAATTTATGGGGTCCCGCCGGATTCGCTGCCTGGACAGCCGTTTTCGACATTGTGGCCCGACGAGAGCCTTCGTGAAAAGTTGCTTAAACAAACTACTACACGGGGTTCGGTGCAAGGATGGGAGGCGGCCCTGCGTAAACCGGATGGGCGCGATCTGGTCTTGGAAGTCAGTTCAACGACCGTAGATTATCAGCGCAGGGCGGCCATTATGTGCATTGCGCGGGATATTACGGATCGAAAATACTATGAAGAGTTACGATTGTCCCAAACGATCCTTCGTCAGGTTAACAATTTAATTATCGTAGGAAACGGCAGTGGACGAATTATCTATGTAAACCATGCCGTCACCACATTGACCGGCTACACGCGAGCTGAACTTCTGGGGCAAGGCTGGTGGAACATGACTCGTGACGATGAAGAATCAAGAAATACTGAAATGGACTACATCAGCGCCGCTTCGAAGGGTCTGCGGCCAACGTATAAAGACCCCTATGATCGTATCATCCGATGCAAAGATGGAAACCAGGTTTGGATACAGTGGTATGACACGAAAGGGCCCGAGGATCTGATTATCGGTGTGGGTATTGATATCACAGCGCAAAAAGCGGCCCTGCAGGCTCTGGAAGAAAGTGAAGAACACTACAGATTGCTGTTCGATAACAATCCCAGCTCGATTATCATGTACGATGCCAAATCGTTTGAAATTATTGATGTGAATCCGGCATCATGCAATTTATACGGTTATTCGAGGGAAGAATTTCAAAAGCTTTTATTGGGAGACTTGATTTCCAGGGAGGGTCTGGGGACACACCAGGATTCAAAGTCGGACGAATCCACGTCCAAGACGACCCGACACCGGAGAAAAAATGGCAGCCTGATTGATGTGGAAGTGGTTGATCACGCTTTGGAGTACAAGAATCGGGAAACCAGGATCGCCATGATCCAGGAACTCAGCGAACGAAAGCGAGCAGAACTGGCTGAACTTGAACTAAGAACCCAAAAAGTACGACTGGCGACCGTTGTGCACACCCAAGAAGAAGAGCGTCGGAGAATTGCCAGAGAACTGCATGACGGGCTCGGACAGATGTTGGCGGCGCTTAAGAGAAGCTTGGAGTACACCGGGTACACCAATTCCCAAACCGAAGATGACTCGAGCGCACAACTGTTGGACAATGCCATCGGGGAGACGCGTCGCATTGCCCATAATCTGATGCCCAGTGCACTGGAAGATTTGGGTCTATTCGCGGCGTTAGACCGGCTTTGCTATCAGTGTTTTCATCAGACGGATATTCAAATTCACTTTCAGACCTACAATTTTGACGAGCGGTTACCTGCAGGCTCCGAACTCAATGTGTACCGGATTGTGCAGGAAGCATTCAATAATATTTTGAAGCATGCCAACGCGAAGGAAGTCACTCTTCAAATTGTCGGGTATGCGGACAAGTGGATTTTGACCATTGAGGATGATGGCGCCGGCTTTGACGCAACGGCGGTCAGTCAGAAAAGGTCCGGCAAAGGAGGATTGGGCCTTGTAAGTCTTCGTGAAAGAGTCGAATTTCTTGGTGGAGAGCTCGAAATTAACAGTGCCCCAGGGCAGGGTACATCCTTGGTAATTGAAATTCCCATATCGATACAGGTGGAACATGTCTAAGATTACTGTTGTTATTGCGGATGACCATCCGATGGTCCGGTCCGGACTCAAGAACATTCTCGACAGAGAACCGGATTTCGAGGTTGTTGGAGAGGCTTCTGACGGGGAAGAGGCTTTACTGGCTATTCAAAAGTTCAACCCTGCGGTCGCTATTATCGACATTTCGATGCCCAAGATGAACGGCGCCGAAACAACGCGTGTTGTGGTGAAGAAATTTCCGCAGACGCGAATTCTGATTCTGACTATGCATGAAGACGAAGCGTATATTGGAAAGCTTATCGAAGCCGGCGCGCATGGCTATATTCTTAAGGACTCCAGCGGTGAAGAAATCGTCAAGGCGCTTAGACGTGTTGCGAGCGGTGAGCGGTATTTCAGTTCCAGCGCGTACCAATTGATTGGTAAGCGGTTCAGCGAAAATAAGAAAAATCCAGCTGTGGATGATGAAGCGCTCAGCAGTTTAACACCTCGTGAACTGGAGATCCTGAACTTTATAGCGGACGGGATGAGTACACCGGATATTGCAAAAAAACTTTTTCTGAGTCCAAGAACAGTAGATACGCACCGGGCCAATATCATGCACAAGTTGCGGGTTCACACGGCCACTGCGTTGGTGCGACTGGCCATTGAAAAGGGCCTGGTCAAGACCAAAAAAATGTAGGTCTTGTTGTAGCCGGCTACTTGACGCGTTCGGGATTGAGTTTTACAAACGCTGCCCACGAGCGGGACGATGAACGTCGGGGAGATTTGAGTCTATGTGCGTGGCAAATGGCCAACCCCAGTGCATCGGATTCGTCCAATCCCATGGATTGATTGATCCCCAGAAGGTTTTTCACCATGTAGCGAACCTGTTCCTTGTCTGCATTGCCGTTCCCGACAACTGCCATCTTCATCTCTTTGGCGGAATATTCAGTGATCCTGATATCCCGGTGAAGTGCACCAAGCATAACCACGCCACGTGCATGTCCGAGTTTCAGCGCAGACTTTACGTTCCGGCTGAAAAAAATATCTTCAATAGCCATTTCATCCGGTTTATGAAGCTGGATAATGTCGACGATGTTATCATAAAGTCGCTCCAGCTTTTCCGGGAGCGTGGTTGTTTCCCTCAAAGTAATGACCCCGCTATCAAGTCGTTCCAGTTTATTCTTGTGAAATCGTACCACGCCAAATCCGGTGACCAGAGTACCGGGATCAATTCCGATGATCGTCATTCGTTTTTACTATAGGTCTGGACTAGCAATTCTCCGACGCCGTTGCTGAATGACAGGATGAGCGTCTGACGCGAAATAAAGTCGATATTGTAAATAAACTCAGCGGGGCCTTCCGGATCAGTGCGGCGGAAGAATAGATCGCCATCTTCTACGCGGAAAAAGTAGGTGTAACTGCTTGTTGTATCTGCCTGCACAACAATATCGACTGTCAAGTCGTCACGGAAGTAAAGAAAGATCGTAGATGCCGTGGGGGGGACAGCGTCTGACAAAATCCAGTTGCCCATCAAGAGTTGCTGTTTCTCCTCGTCTTCAGAAATAATGAGAGGTTCTCTGCAGGCGCTCAATGAG
>JAGQUY010000157.1 GCA_020438245.1 Bacteroidota bacterium | reverse complement strand
ATTGTTCGTTTGCACTTTCAATGGACAGCCGAGGAGTTTCTTTTTCATTTGTCTGATAATGGTCAGGGCATTGCGCCGGACGAATTGCCCTTTGTCTTTCTTGCATTTAAGAAACTGAGCAGCCGTCCGACCGGCGGCGAAAGCAGTCACGGACTTGGGTTAGCCATTGTTAAGAAAATTGTGGAACGCCACGGAGGGCGGGTAATGGTATCGAGCACCGTCGGTAAAGGATCAACCTTCAGTTTCACGCTACCTTTGGAACCAACACGATCTATTTAGCAAGCCACTCCCGCCTGCCGACATATTGACACGTACGTGATGAGTCAGTTACGGAAGACCAACTAATCGGACAATCCGATGAAAATCTCAGATTTGGGATGCAGATTACGTCTTATCATCATACCTTCCGAAATCCTCGTGAAGGATAAGTTGAAATCAAGAATTTATAAGAGCTGCCGGTGACCAATCCCTGGAATCTTGTCTTCCTGACTCTCTTCGCCGTGTATTTCACGATTCGTGGAATCTACATTGATCGTGCAAAAGGAACCCGAACGAAAGTAAGTCGAATTGATGTCATGGAGCGCGTCCTGCTCTTTCTTGTATTTTTGGGCAACCTGCTTCTACCCTTAGTTTACATCTTTACATCCTGGTTACAGTTCTTTGACTATACATTGCCGTCTCTTCTTCCATGGATTGGAACCGTAGCACTGATAGTTGCGCTTTGGCTTTTTTGGCGTTCGCACCGCGATCTCGGGCTCAATTGGTCACCCTCTCTCGAGATCCGTGAACAACATCATCTAGTCACTCACGGTGTCTATCATAACATCAGGCATCCCATGTATTCAGCCATCCTGTTATTCGGAATTGGCCAAGGATTAGTTTTGGAAAACTGGCTGGGCGGCTGGTCAGGGCTTGTCTCTTTTATCCTTATGGTAGTCGTTCGTCTTCCGCGGGAAGAGAGCCTCATGACAGAATTCTTCGGCGATGCATATTTGGCGTATATGAAGACAACGGGACGTCTGATTCCTCGTGTTAACAGGCGGCTCTGAGTCTGCATGATTTTCCAGTCCCTCGGTGGCGCCAAGCTGATTGGCGCCAATTCACACTTTTTGAATATCGACGATATCGGCATCCTTCTTGATACCGGATTGGATCCTCGTGTTGACGGCCAAGGCAGCCTTCCTGGTCACGATTCCTTGATCGGAAGGATGATAGATGCACTCTTTGTTTCGCATTGCCATCTTGATCATCTCGGTGCCTTGCCCCCAACCATTAAACGCTTTCCGCATGCGCGTGTCTTCATGAGTTATGTCTCCAGCTTTTTGTACACGACGATGCTTCACAATACGGTTAATGTGATGGAGCACCTTCGTTTGGAAAAATTCATCGACGAATATCCGCTTTATTCCCACGAAGACGTCGATCTCATCTCCTTCATTGTTCAAGGCATGAAATTTTACAAAACGTTCCGGGTGTTCGGGCACCATAATCCGGATCGGGGAATCGAGTGCGCGTGGTATCCGGCCGGACATACGCTTGGCGCAGGTGGGCTTTATATCAAGGCAAAAGAAGGGCGGGTGTTCTACACCGGCGACACCTGTTCAAGAGATCAGTTTCTTATAAAGGGCGCGGACTATCCGGATGATCCGGTGGACATCCTGATCACAGAAAACACCCTGGGACATGAGGAACAGGGTTTCAAACGACGCTCAGAGGTACAGCGGTTGACTCGTATTCTGAATGAGACGTTCGAATCAAAAGGATCCGTGCTTATTCCAGCCTTTGCTCTTGGAAAGACGCAGGAAATACTATGGTTGATCAATGATTTGAAAAAGAAAAAAACAATTCCGGATGTCAGTGTATTTGTCTCAGGGTTGGGTCGGGCGGTTGCGCGCATCTATGACCTGACTGTGGAACATGCGAACCGTCTGCACGAAAACTTTTTTTTCGATGAGACAGAGTTTACGGTGCTCGACTCGAGGGATTTGATGCGTGAGGGCCCTTGGCTGAAGAGGCCATCGGTAATTTTAGCCAGCTCGGGTATGATGCTCGAGAATACGCCTTCGTATTTTCTTGCGTGCAGGATGATGCGCGAAGCACGGCACACAATCTGTTTCGCGGGATATGTAAGTCCGGATTCGCCGGCGCATGTAGTCAAGCACAGTGTTCAAGGCGGAGAGACTATCCTGCCCGGACTTGACGATCGTCTTCACAGACAGTGCCGCATCGAACAGGTTCATTTCACGGGCCACTCTACGAGGCACGACATCCTTGGAATGATTAAACAACTGTCCCCCAAAAAAATCGTGCTGGTTCATAACGGATCAGAAGAGGCCGCCTGGTGGATGAAGTCTCAGATATCTGAGTGGGATCCGGCTATCGAGGTGATCGTTCCGGAAATTGGCGTTTCCTATGATCTTTAGGATGCAGCCATCACACATGGACCGATTCGGCATTTCACAAAACAGGACGAAGGAGACATTGCTCTAACACCCGCCAACCACCCGTTTCTGCTTTTTCTCGACAGGTCCGGCAGATTTGTTTTCCCGGATCAGGACCGGAAGCACACTTTTTGCCTTTGATCGGAATCGTGCGAGATCAACTTCACGCCTGGTGACCGGCTTGCCCGGAGAGCGGTAGTCCAATATCTGTTGCTGAAATTCACTGAAACCACCCTCCAGAATAAACAATCGCCGGTAACCCAGCTTTTCCGCAATTAGCGCCATACGGCGTTCGGTCAGCTCGTCGTCTGCTACGATCACATTGATCTTATGACGCAAACTCAGCACCTGGTTCGGTTCTTTTTCAAAAAGGTTGTTCAGTTCGAACCATGTCGATTTGGGGAGGCTAAGCGAGTCATACTCGGCGCGAGGTCTGAAGTCGATAACCTGCAGGTTTTTCTCGTCGGAATCCATCAACCGGAATGCCAGTTCGTCGACGCTCATCTTCTTGAGTGGGGCGGACCAGACTGGGGTTTCATTCCGTACGGAATCAAGTAGCGCAGTCTTTCTGTCCGGTATCAAAAAGGCCGATACAGCAACGGCGAGGCCGACCAACGCCAGCCCCACGTAGTAGGGCGAATAGCGGAATGCAGGACGCACAATCCCATTCACCTTGTTCTCAATCATGGACACGAACCAGAACGCAACCAGTGCCACAACCACAAGAAGAAAGGCAAAAATGTTTTGCGTGGTACCCAGCGTTTCGAATATTCGGGGGTTGCCCAGGTACTCCGCTTTGTAGAGTCGTTCCAGAACGGGGTAACCCTCTGCAAAGAACAGAACGCCCAAAAAGGAGCCTCCGATAAATATCATGGCGTCAATTTTGCCAATGGCGGCCGCACAGACGCTAGTCCCGGGGCAAAAGCCTCCCACAACGAATCCGAGGCCCATGATGAGCCCTCCGATCAGTGCCGACCAGAGGAACGTGGGATTGATATACACAAGCTGCATGTCTATCATGCCGAAATATTCCAGCGACATCACGCCAACCATGGCGACAATGCCGGCGGTAAAAAAAACGCGGAGAACCGTAAAATCGTATCCGTAAAATAGTCCGACCAGTTTGCGGGAGCTCGAGAAACCGGCTTGCTCCAGTATGAAGCCGAAGAAGACACCAATGATCAGGGCGACGATAAAATTAAGGTCGGTGCTGACGATGTCCGGTACTAATGGTCCCATGGGTTGTTCCTTTTGTTGTTCAAACTATGTCCACCATCGTCGGAAGAAGTAGGCGAATCCATACGCTCCTCCGAAAATGGCCATCATCGTAAGAATGCCGCCGGTCGACATGACCGCCATACCGCTCAACGCCGCTCCGCTCGTGCAACCTCTGCCAAGTTGGGAACCGACTCCCCACAATATTCCGCCGGCCAACGCGCCGGCAATTCGAATTTTTGTTTTGGAACGGGGGCCTTGTTCCAGCTTGAAGACAAGGCGATCGGAGATCAGCCCGGATAAAAATGCGCCGATCAGCACTCCGACGACTTCAAACACCAGCCAGTTCATCAAGGGAGTTTCTCCGTGATCCTGTCTATATTCCTTGTAAAACAGGGTGTTGTCAGTGTGTTCCGGGTACACGGCTTGGACCGTCGCGACCGTTGTACTTTTTATGGCGCCGCTCGCGCCCAGGCCCCTGCCTGTGATATATATTGTTACTATCAACAGAACTCCGAGCAAAACGCCGGCAAGATACGGATTCATGTAGGTTTCTGATTTCATCACTACCTCACAATTTTTCAATCAACGACGGTATGTTTTCTTCCGGTGGCCCGCCCTTTTCATCGACCTTTTCGTAGCCGGTTATCATGGCTTGAATATTTGAAGTTGGACTGCTGCCTGTCGTAATCAGATACAGGTGTACCAGGAGAAACGACACCAGCAGGAATGCACCGAGCGTGTGCACCACCGCGATGGTTTCGAGGGAATCGATGTTCAATGCTTCGATACCATGTTTTTGAGGGTATCGATAGAACAGATACAAAAGACCGGAAGTGACAACGATCGGGATAACCAGAATTTTCAGTCCGAAATAGGTCAGTTTCTGAAGCGGATTGAGCTTGCTGAGTACGGTTTTCTTTGTAGGATGCGGCGCGTTTCGGAATATGCCGAACAGATAGTAGTTCAGTTGACTACGAATATTTCTTCCGGTGGGCAGGTATTGCCGCCATTCACCTGTTGCCAAATGCCAAAAGATAGCGAAAACAATCAACCCCAGAATCATATAGGCTGCGATACTGTGATACCGTACTGCGTCGCGAAACCCGAGAAAGGAATACACGCCATGAATTTCGAAACCGGTGAATGCGAGAAACGCAATCAGCAGCGCCTGCAGCCAGTGCCAGAATCGTTCAAAGGCCCGGTAAATATAGACTTCCTTGCTCATGATGATCTTCTCCTGTGGTTGTTTCGATGATGCACATACCCTCTTGCAGATCCGTGCAGTACGATTCCGGTCAGGATGAGAATCATGAGCCATCCTGCCGTTCGATCAAGTGCCTCAGAACGATCGCGGCCCGGCAGATAGAAATCGGTCAGTCCGGCGAGACGGCTGTTTTCCCGAGAGTGGCACTCAGTGCAGGAAAGGGTGTTTTCCTTTGAAGTCACCATATGATTGACAGGCCAATACATGGCAGTTTCAATGAAATCGAGTTGTCCCGAGTAGGGAAGACCGGCGTCCCTCATGCCGTTTTCTGCGGCGAGATTCCAGTCAAAGTCTTTCCAAAGGGCTCCTTCTCCTTTTTTTTCTGCAAACAGCCGGGGCTTGACCAGGATTTTGTTCACGGGATCGTACGGCTGCCGAGCTTTGTGGATCTTGACCGGAATGATTTTCGAGTCTTCGTCCTGGTAGGAACCGAATAAACGGTTGAGTATCAGTGTTTCACCCGGGTTCTTGATCGTATCGCCTTCCAGGTAATGGGCTGCCCGGCCGTTGAACCAGACATAGTCCGGTTTTACGTCCTTCTGCCATGTGAAACTGCCTTTGATAGACATGTAAATATGATTGCCGAGACTGTCTTCTTCTGTGTATGGTTTTCCGTCCTTCAGTTTGCCTGCTGTGGACCAGTCCCAGTACATCTTCGTGGCATTGGCTCGGGCGTAGGTCGGAATGTGGCAGCTCTGGCATGCGACTTTGAGCGTGTGCTCATTGAGAACGTCGCCGACATTTCCGGCGTGGGGCGTTTCTCCGTGACAATCTTCACAGGAATTGCGGTTGCGATTCATTGACGACAGGGAATACACCTTACCGGCAATGTTGTGCCGCTTGGTGGTGTGACAATCCGTGCACCGGAGGTCGGCACCGTCGGATG
>JAGQUY010000156.1 GCA_020438245.1 Bacteroidota bacterium | reverse complement strand
GTGGCTTTTTGACGAACCATTGACTTTCGAAAGTTACAGATCGGCTGCCTTGAATGCGGTTCGATCGTATTTGGGAAGCTAAATTTTTTTATACGATAACTGACCCATTGGTCAATAATGAGAAAGATCGACATTATGATCCTCGCCTCCATCGGACTGCTGATTGTCCTGACATTCTTGTTTTCTTATTTCTTGTCTTACGTGGCACTAAAACCTAAACGAAGACCCAAAAAGAAAACTCCGGCTGACCTGGGGTTGGATTTCGAAGAGATTGAGTTCCTGAGCGCGGGCACTCGATTAAGTGGCTGGTTTGTTGCCTCAGACAATCCAAGCCGGTCTCCAACTCTAGTATTTGTTCACGGATGGGAGTCAAGTTCGCAAGGAATGTTACCTCATTTGGAATACTTGAAAGACCTTAAACTGAATTTTCTTCTCTATGACGCTCGAGGACACGGGGATAGTGGGCCGATCGATTACATGTCTCTTGTTCGGATGAGTGAAGACCTTGAAAATGCCTTGAAGTATGCGCTTTCTCGACGGGATCTCAACCCCAATCAGATCTTGCTATTCGGACATTCCATGGGCGCGGCCGCGGCAGTTACCGTTGCAGCACGACGGCATGACATTCAAGGCTTGGTTGCCAGTTCCGGTTTTGCCAATTTTAGACTCCTAACGGAAGACATGCTTCGACCTATGAAGATTCCTTATTGGCCCGTGGGAAGTCTCATGATGCTTTTTTGGCGGCTCAAAATCCAAATCAAGATCGATGATTGGAACCCGACAACCTCAATTCGAAAAATCCGCGCCCCTCTTCTTTTGGCGCATGGAGGAAATGACGAAGTGGTGTCGTCGACCCATTTTCAGAGGCTTTGCGATAGCCTGCCCAAAGGAGACCATCTTTTGATTACTGCAGGTCGGCACAGGAACCTACACGAATTTGAAGAGTATCGATTGAAAGTTATTGAATTCTTCAAGAACCTTGCCCAAAAGACATCCCCGAAAATTCCGGAATAAAAAACATCTGGTTTGGTTGTGCCATATAGGGTAAATTACTACAGCATAAATCAATTTCTGGATATAAAATCATGTTTTTGCTTATCTTGTTTCAGCTTTTTCTGACGCCCGATTCGAAACTAAAATGGTATTCTTACAACGACGGCGTTAAGATCGCAAAGTCTCAGAACAAACAAATTCTCGTGGACTTCTACACGGACTGGTGCAGTTGGTGCAAGGTTATGGATCAAAAGACCTATGCAGATGTGCGAATCGTAGACTATCTGAACAAGAACTTTATTTTGATCAAATTGAATCCGGAAAAGGACCCTCCGGTTAATTATAACGGCCAAACCTATGATGCGATGAGATTTGTCGAAGGTCTTGGTATTAATGGCTATCCGGCTACCGGGTTTTTCGAGCCCGGCGACAAGTTCATTACCGTGGTACCTGGATACATCGAAGCCGATGAATTTCTTCCTATGCTGGAGTACGTGGGACAAAAAAAATACTATACAATCTCCTATCAGGATTTCCTCAAATCCAGACCACGTTGAGATATCAGGAAGCTAGAATGCTTCTTTTTTAAAGGTCAATTCTCTATATTCAGACCATGATGTGGTCTAAAATAAAGATTGTTTGGCGTTGGGAATTTCTCCAACGTATACGCTCCAAATCGTTTGTTTTTTCGCTGCTTTTTGTCCCTGCCGTCTTTTTTCTATTTACCGTTCTGCCATCGTCGTTTGCTGATCAATCGACAGACAATCCCACATTAGGTATATCCGGCTTTGCAGAGTGGCAAGTTGAGCAAATGAAACAGCTTACCCCTTCATCAATTCAACTGATTCCCCTGTCGGAGTCTATATTGGATTCGCCAAGTCTGCATAACGCATTCGACGGTGTGCTTTATTGGAATAAGGGCGTACCTCGACTCGTGATTAGGACAGCTGATCATTCTGCTGTGTTGAGATCTGCCGTCAACGACTTACTGACGAAAATTCGTCTCCAGTATCTTGGGCTTCAGGAAAAGGAGATCGATGCTGCGACGGCCCCGGTTTCGTTCGAGCTCGCAAACGCATCGGAGAGCTTGCTACAAAACTATCGAATGGCTATAACCGTTGTGATGATGCTTTTTTTTGCAATTTTCAACTCGAGTGGAGCCTTTCTCCGTTCCCTTTCAGAAGAAAGGCATAACCGAATCATGGAAGTTCTGATCGCAACCGTGGAACCTGGCACTCTCATGGCGGGAAAAATTCTCGGGCTTGGATGTGTCGGACTTCTTCAGTTAGCTCTATGGTCCGGACTGGGCATTTTGCTGAGCGATATTCGGTTTCTGGAGGTTTTATCCTGGAGTCAGTGGATTTTGGTTATTCTTTATTTCATGTTCGGATATTTATTCTATACGGGTCTGTTCGCAAGCATTGGCTCTGTTTTGTCGTCGGAGTCGGATGTACAGCACCTTCAAGCAATTCTCTCGATTCTCGGGCTTTTGCCAGCGGCCTTGTTGGTAGTAATTCTCACTGATCCCCATTCCTTACTGGTTTCCATTCTTTCTTTCTTCCCTTTGGTAACTCCAACTCTTATGCCACTGAGAATTATCCTAACAGATGTTCCAATACTGCAGGTTACAGCCACGTTGACCCTAATGGCCGCTTCCTCCTTTGCGATGACAGTTGCAGCCGGCAAGGTTTTCAAAGCTGCAACACTATTGCAGGGAACGTCTGCGTCGTTGAGCCGCATACGAAAGGCAGCCAGGTGAGTTACATCATTCACATCAAGAATATGGTCTGTAACCGCTGCGTCAAGGTGGTTGGTCAAGAATTGGCCGATTTAGGATATCGTGTGCTGCAGGTTGAATTGGGCAAGGCGATTATTGAGGATAACCCCGATTATGAACGAATAGACACGATGCTGTTGCAAAACGGCTTTGAGCGACTTCAGGATCCGAAATCAAAACTAATAGAAGAAGTCAAAAAGGTGGTTCGGGAGCATTTATATACTCCCGAACAGGACGGAACTCGTAAAAATCTTTCACATTTGATTCGCTCAGCTATCCCAACTGATTACAGTTACCTAAGTTCATTATTTTCAAGCACCGAGGGGATTACTATAGAACGTTATTATATCCTGCAAAAAATAGAAAGGGTGAAGGAGCTCATCAAGTATGATGAGCTAACCCTAAGCCAGATAGCAGACCGTTTGGGGTATTCAAGTGTCGCACATCTCTCAAGTCAATTTAAAAAGACCACCGGCCTTAAACCCTCTGAATTTGCAGCGATGGTAACTGCCACTCGCAAACCAATCGATGTGGTAGGTTCGCCGTAATTTTGCAAAAGAATCTGAATATTGTGTAACGTACTGCTTTCCTGGACTCGCTATATTTGAATACAAACGGAGTCCAACATGCAAACAACATCCTCCCCAATTTCCTCCATAGGTATTAAGAGGAAAACAGTCCGATCTATTGAACTTCCCCTTCAGGGCATGCGCGACGAGCACTGTGCGGCGTTGATCGACAAGAGACTTAACGAAGTTGAGGGAGTTCAGGACGCGCATACCTCCTTTGCCTCTGGTGCGGTGCAAATCAGGTTTGACGCCGAACAACTCACGTTAAGCGATCTGGTAAACACCATTCGGAACCTTGGATATGAAGTGGATACAGTCAAAGCTGAATTTGCTGTTAACGGGATGACTTGTGCCGGATGTGTTGCATCGGTACAGGGTGCTCTTGAAAATTCCGAAGGAGTAATTAGTTCTTCTGTCAATTTGGCCACCAAGTCTGCATCCGTCTCATGGATTCCCAATATGGTTTCGCCGGCCTCTTTTGCTTCCCGTGTCAAATCCGCCGGATATGAACTCATGATCTCCGAAACTGCCGACGAGGTTGAGGAAATACTTGGCCGATATGTTTCTGCGCTAAAACGAAAGACTAAGGTGGCAATCCTTTTTGCCCTTCCGGTATTCTTGATTGCAATGTTTTTTCCTGACGCTACAGGTGCATCGTGGATCATGTTCGTACTGTCTCTGCCCATTATGCTTTGGTCGGGGCAAAGCTTTTTCATAAACGCGTGGAAACAGCTGAGGCATCGAACGGCAAACATGGACTCCCTGGTTGCCCTGAGTACCGGTATTGCATTTCTATTTAGCGTTTTTAACACACTATTTCCTGCCATTCTTCTAAGTTATGGAATAACACCCCATGTATACTTTGAGGCAGCTGTAGTAATCATTGCCCTGGTCTTACTTGGACGAACGCTGGAAGAAAGCGCAAAATCCAAAACATCGGCTGCAATAAAGGGACTCCTGTCTCTACAGCCAAAAACGGTGCGCGTACGTCGAGGTCAATTGGTTCAAGAAGTGGCACTGAGCGAATTACAGTCGGCTGATGAGATAGTTCTCAGAGCAGGTGAACGCGTCCCCGTCGATGGTGTTATTCTGGAGGGATCATCTTCAATTGATGAGAGTGCGATTTCTGGTGAACCAATTCCTGTGGACAAGTCACCGGGAGACAGGGTAGTAGCCGGCACGGTCAACCTGCAGGGCGGGCTCGTCATCAAAACAGAAAAGATTGGCCCCGAAACAGTACTTGGACACATTATTCAACGTGTCAAGGAAGCCCAGGGTTCCAGGGCTCCTATTCAGAAACTGGTGGACAAAATTGCGGCAATCTTTGTTCCCATTGTTATTGGGATTTCTTTGGTGACCTTCGCGCTATGGCTGATTTTTGCTCCTGAACCATCAGTGTTGCCGGCCATGATCGCATCCATTACCGTGTTGATTATTGCGTGCCCCTGCGCGCTCGGTCTCG
>JAGQUY010000155.1 GCA_020438245.1 Bacteroidota bacterium | reverse complement strand
AAAAAGTAAGAACGCATCCCCGATCAAAGAGAAGAAAAGTCCGGCAAGAATGAAATACCGATAAACGGGCGAAAGACTGTTTTCTCCGACGAGTGCAACACTCATAATCAGAAGAATAGTCAGCAGTTTGGTGACTGCAGTCAGGCGCCGATGGTCGGCGACGTTGGCTGAAATGTGAACGGCTGCGGAGAATCCTGAGGAGATCGAAAGAACGGCGGTTGAGCTCATTCCTACAAAATAGTACCGAGAGCATCGGAACGCAACCGGAAATCAGAAATGGGAATAATCCATTCAACGCGTCAGATAAAAGTCCGATTTCGCCATGATCTTGCCGTTGACGATCAGCTCCAGCGTATGCGTACCCGGATAATGGCGGCGTACGGTACGATCCAAAAAAGAATGGGCCTTGACAAACGTCGTTTCACGGTGCACAGTTTGTCCGGAGATCTGAAAAACTTTTCTAGAGGTCCTTCCGGTGGAAGTGAGAAAGCCGATCGCGTATTCCAGCCGGAGCAACTTCTTGCCGGTGCAGCGGACGGTTCCCATAAGGGTCAGTGAATTACCGATGCGAACCGATTTGGGTTCAATCGAAATCGTTGCCGAAACCCCACGTGTATGTTCTGAGCCCATCAAACGTAATGCTCTACGATCGCCTTTCTTAAGCAGGCCACGTAATGCGTGCTTGAGGAGAGCATCCGTTTCCGGGGTGCCGCCCTTCCATTTGCGTGCAATATCGACAACGGTGTTGGGGTGATCTTTCGAAATGTCATTCAGGTTATTGGCCACGCTTCTGCGGACATACTCCGACGGGTCGTTTTTCAACCGCTCGAGAATGCGGAGAACCGGACGGGGGTCTTTCTTGAATATAGGCAACGCTTTGGCCCACGGAAGCCTCGGGCGACATCCCTCGGTAGAGAGCCGCCGGACATGGTCATTCGGATGTTTTGTCCATTGTTCCATTTGTTTCATCATCCGATCAGGATACTTGAGGATGAACGGCCTCACGGCAAACTCCGCGCTCGAAGTCTGAGTAAAAAGCTCCAATGCATCAACCGATGTTTCGAAATGATCCAGACCGAACTGTTCGATGAAATCGGGAAAGACCATATCCGTGAATCCGTTGCTGCTTTTCATACGCTCGGTCAGGGTCACCTCCTTCAGAATGCCGACGGCTTTGTCGAATGCGGCCGGTAAATGGGAACGAAGAGTTGATGCGATATGATGCATTCGACTCTTGAGTTCACGCAGCTGCCAGTCCCGGTCAAGCACGTCGTCTACGAAGTTGGTCGGATCAAATGACGGATCATGGCGCGCAATGTCGTTGGCCAATTGTTTGACAAAGAGCGGAGAGTACATGTTTTTGAGCAGCTCAGCCATGATTAACGCTTCAGCGCGGCATCCGCTTCGGCGCGGAGTCGTTGTTTGCTCGCTTTCGAAATTTTGGTCCAGTGGATATCCGTCAAAACGGCCTCCAGGCCGTATAACAGATTCAGAGATACCTGCATAGGATACCGCCGCTTCAATTCAACGTAGGCTTCCACCGAACCGCGACGTTCAAGGTCGTCGCGTGTTCGGATGCCTATCTCTGCCAGCCATGCCCTGCTGACCGGGCCGAGTTTAAGATCAGTCTTACGATCGGTCATATTGATTTCTACTTCATGGAATGCAATCCCACGCGGTTGCCTTCGGTGTCGACGATCATAGCGATGTATCCATTCTCGCCGATAGACTGTTTTGGCATGATGACGTTGCCGCCCGATTTGGCGGTGCTGTCCAGTGCCTGATCGAGATAACCTTCCACATTCAAATAAATACACGTCCCGTCCGATGAGGGCGTCAGATGATCACCTTTAACCACTGCGCCGGCCACCGCTTCTTTGTCGGACGAAAAGACAGCATGTGGCATGCCGCCAAAGGTTTCTTCGCGCAAAGGGGTTTTGAGGATCGAATTGTAAAACTTCACGGCCCGATCAAATTGCTGAGCCGGGATTTCGAACCAGTTGACTGCGTTGTTCATGGTCTCTCCTTTAAGTTAATGATGATCGTTACATTTTCAATATAGAACCGAGGGGTGACAACCCTATGTCAGCAGGATTCGGGCATTGATTGAAAGAGGTTTAATTTCTATCTTAGAAATACGACATAATCGCCGGGCTATTTTTCATATATGCATGATTTTTCTATACTAAAGGACCTTCTGGTCATCCTGGCGCTGATCATCTCGATCATCTTCCTTGCGCATCACCTGAAGTTCCCTTCGATCATCGGCTTCTTGATCTCCGGAGTCATCATTGGACCTAATGCACTCGGCTGGGTTCACGATCCGTCCTCAGTCAATTTCTTGGCGGAAATCGGAATCGTTTTACTCCTGTTTTCGATCGGTATGGATTTCTCTATTGAGAAGCTGATTGGACTGAAGAGGCTTCTTTTCCTGGCAGGAGGCGGTCAGGTTCTGGTAACTCTCTTCGTCACGATGGTGGTGGGATTCGGATTTGGCATTCCGATTGGGAAGGCTATTCTCATCGGATGTATGATCGCCTTGTCATCCACTGCAGTTGTCTTGAAGATACTGGGGGATCGCAAAGACCTTAACGGACCGATGGGCCGAATGGCGATGACGATTTTGTTGTTCCAGGATCTTTGTATAGTACCTATGATGCTTCTCATTCCTTATCTGGGCGCGCAGGGTGATGTCGACTGGTTGGAAATCGGAAGCACGTTGGCGATTTCGATTACGGGAATTATTGTCATTCTTTTTGGCGCACGGAT
>JAGQUY010000154.1 GCA_020438245.1 Bacteroidota bacterium | reverse complement strand
CTTCCTCGCGCAGCCGTTTCCATTCGTGGAAGTGCTCGAAGCGGCTGGTGATGCCGCCCAATTTGGCGTCGATGCCGTTGGCCAGCACCACCATGGCATTGTGATGGAAGAGGTGGGGAACCGTATCCAGGTAATCCAGGTAATTCTGTTCATAGGCTGCACGGATATCCTTGTGCAGGTTCTTCAGTTCCATGAAGATCAGCGGCAGCCCGTTGACGAAGCCCACGATGTCCGCCCGCCGCCGGTAGAGGTCGCCGCGCACCCACAGTTCGCGCACGCAGAGGAAGTGGTTGTTTTTGGGATCATCGAAGTCGATCACCCGCAGCCGCCTGTGTTCCAGTTCATCTTGCCCATTGCGGAACTTGACCGGCACCCCGTCGCGGATCAGGCGGTATTTCTCCCGGTTGGCGGCCACCAGGCTTTGGGCGGCGGAGGTGCTGACGATCTGCCGCAGCGCCTCATCGTAGGCGGCCTCCGGCAACTCCGGGTTGAGCTTCACCAGCGCCGCGCGCAGGTAGCGGGTCAGCACCACCTCGCGGTCGCTCTGCCGCCCCAGCAGGCTGTCCGGGCCGAAGTCTTCATTATGATACGCATAAACCGAAGCATCCCAATCCAGCTGCTGATCCAGATAATCGGCGGTGGTTTGCTGCACCAGGGTGTCTTCGTTGTAGCGGTTCATATGGCGAGATCTCCGTTCATCAGGCGGGGGAGGAGCAGGTCGCGGGCTTTTTCTAAGTTCTGGTTCTGTCTCATCAATAATGCAATTTCTTCAAAGCAAGAAGACGCAAATTCATCAAACTGTTCAAGAAGCATTTTAGGAGGTAAAGCAATTTGATAATCGTCAAAGCATGATACCTGAACTCGTTGTCTTCCCGATGAACCAATCATGCTTTTGATCGCATTTTCTCGAAAATCGTAGGTTCTGGCAAGGCAATAAGTGAAATAAGCACTAATGGATTGGCCGCGAAGAATAATAAACTCGGTTGAACCGCATGCAATTTCATTCTCATCCAGGAAATTTACATAACCCGTTTTTCCATTCTCCAGGCAAGGGGTTATCCGGGCAAAAAGAATGTCACCATTACGAAACTTCACAGATGTTGCCTTTTGCCTGATTTCAGTCTGTGAGATATCTACGGTCATACCACTTTCTGAAAGGCTTGACATTGGTACATAGCGAATATCTGAATCTTTTATCACACTCTCTTTAGGATTAATCGAAATAATGTCAGGAACAGTGACTTTCTCCCACCCTTCCGGCACCCCGTCGGTAATCTTCACATGCTCATGCCCGGGAAAGCGCAGGTAAACGAACCATTCTTTGTAGAGCAAGCGCGCAGCCTGCTCCAGCAGCTGGATACGCCGCCGGTTGTTTTCGATGAGGTCGTCGTAGGTTGAAAGTATAGTACCAATGAGCTGCTGTTCAATGATATTTGGGACAGGAAACTTAAGAGAAAGTAATTTTGATTGACTTAGGTTATCTTGAGCCGCTCCTTGAGTGAATTTTTTGTATCGTTTTTGAAGAATAGCATCAAATAAATATTTAATGAAGTGAACATCAGCTTTTTCTGGGTCCGGAATAAAGCCAATAATACTGTCAGGGAAACATGCATCTATAGCAAGTATCGAAGTGTCAGCGATATTTGCTGCAATTGTAATACACAAAGTCCCTGCTTTCCATAAACGGCTTTGGGCGAGTCCTTCTTCACTATAGGTTTGCTCATACTCTGTAATATATAGATTTGAATGTTTCACATCACTAGTTTGAATAAAAGGATAAGGTCCGCCATACAAATGAGCTGCATCACGAGGGCGGTGGCGAGATCGCCCGCGACTGACATAACCGAGTTCATCAAGACTTTTCATTTCAAAACTCATATCCCCAACTCCTCAAAATTCCGCTGAATCATCTCCGCCAGCTTCACCGCCTCGGCATTCAAGTCTTCCAGCTCCACATGAATTTCCCGCAGGGTCTCCTCGAAATCAAAATCTTCCTCTTCCGCTTCCGGCGCCACCCCGACATAGCG
>JAGQUY010000153.1 GCA_020438245.1 Bacteroidota bacterium | reverse complement strand
ACCGGGTGGCCATGCAGGATGCGACCGCTCAAATGGCGCTTCTTCAATTCATGTCCTCAGGCCGCAAAAAGGTTGCTGTTCCTTCCACTGTTCATTGTGACCATCTGATTCAGGCCGAAGTCGGAGCAGTCGGCGATCTGCTTAAAGCCCGGACAGACAACAAAGAGGTTTATGATTTTCTTTCAAGCGTTTCCAACAAATACGGCATTGGATTTTGGAAACCGGGGGCCGGAATTATCCACCAGGTCGTACTTGAGAATTATGCGTTTCCCGGCGGACTAATGATCGGAACAGACTCCCATACGCCCAATGCGGGAGGATTAGGTATGTTGGCAATCGGCGTCGGCGGTGCGGATGCGGTCGATGTTATGGCGGGCTTACCCTGGGAATTGAAATGGCCGGGAGTAACCGGCGTTCGTCTCACGGGAAAAATGAGTGGTTGGACGTCCCCCAAGGACGTGATTCTAAAACTGGCCGGTCTTCTGAGCGTCAAAGGCGGCACGGGAAAGATCATAGAATATTTTGGACCGGGCGTATCATCTATCTCCTGCACTGGAAAGGGTACAATCTGCAATATGGGCGCTGAAATCGGCGCAACAACCTCCGTATTTCCCTACGATGAACGTATGTCGACCTATCTCAGAGTTACCGACCGAACAGAATTAGCCATCCTTTGCGATGGTATCAAGAATCTTCTGGCAGCCGATGCAGAGGTTCAAGGGGCACCGGAAAAATATTATGACGAAATTATTGAAATCAACCTTGATCAACTGGAGCCTCATGTAAACGGCCCTTTCACGCCCGACAAGGCCTGGCCCATTTCCCAGCTTTCCAAAGCGGTTGAGGAACACGGTTATCCGGAACAAATTAAAGTTGCCCTAATCGGAAGCTGTACCAACTCTTCGTATGAGGATATAGAACGGTCTGCCAGCATTGCGCGTCTTGCATTTTCGAAGGGTCTCAAGGCCCGATCGGAGTTTGTCATCACGCCCGGATCAGAACAAATACGCGCAACCATCGAAAGAGACGGGCAGCTCGCCGATCTGACTGCCATAGGGGGAAAAGTTCTCGCCAACGCATGCGGTCCGTGCATTGGCCAGTGGAAGCGTCACGATGTCAAAGAAGGTGACAAGAACACCATCCTGACATCGTACAATCGTAACTTCGCCAAACGCAACGACGGCAATTCCGCTACCCATTCCTTTGTCGCAAGCCCCGAGATCGTCACGGCGCTTGCCATTGCCGGCACCTTGAAATTCAACCCCTTAAGAGACGCTCTTCGTAACGATGCCGGAGAGGAAATAAAACTTGCCGCTCCGGTGGGTGATGAACTACCGAAGAACGGCTTTACGCCGGGCGAGAGTGGATACGTTGAACCGGCCAAAGATGGTACTGGAGTGCAGGTTAAGATCGACCCGCAAAGCACGCGCCTTCAAGCCCTTGAGCCCTTCAGGCCCTGGGACGGGAAAGACCTTTTCGACGTACCGGTTCTTCTGAAAGCAAAAGGCAAATGCACAACAGACCACATTTCGCCCGCCGGTCCATGGCTGAAATTCAGAGGTCATTTGGATAACATCAGTGGAAATTTGTTTATCGGAGCAATCAACGCATTTGGTTATGACCCCGGAAAGGGAAAAAACGTACTGACTGGAGAAATTAAGTCGTTTTCTGACAATGCCAGATATTACAAATCAAAAGGGATTGGATGGATTACTATAGGAGATGAAAACTACGGCGAAGGCTCGAGCCGTGAACACGCAGCGATGGAACCCAGATACCTTGGCGGCCGTGCCATTATTGTCAAGAGTTTCGCCAGAATTCATGAGACAAATCTCAAGAAACAAGGCATGTTGGCGCTTACGTTCAAAAATGCGGGAGACTATGATCGCATTCGCGAAGATGACCGTCTTTCAATCACAGGATTGAAATCGTTTGCGCCGGGAAGACCTCTGACGCTTGTTATCAACCACTCCGATGGATCAACGGAAACCTGCGAACTTGCCCATTCGTACAATGCAGGACAAATTGGGTGGTTCAAAGCAGGTAGTGCGCTGAACCTGATCGGCGGTTTGTACAAGCCGAAGGCTGCAGCAAACCGTTCAGGCGCCAAGAAGAGGACATCCGGAAAAGCAGCAAAAAAAGGAAAGAAAAAAACCTCCAAGGTCAAGAAGGCCTTGAAGTCCAAGAAAAGGAAGACCGCTAAGGAAAAGTCAAGAACCGGCAAAACAAAAAAGACAGCGGTGAAGAAGACAGTAAAAAAGCTGAAAAAAAAGCCGGCTTCCAAAGGCAGAAAAAAAGCCGTGAAGAAAACGACCGGAAAAAGGTCTACTCGTACAAGGAAGGCCAGCGGAAGAAAATAGCATGAATCCCGATCCAAAACTGCTCAGGCATCTGATCAAACTCCTTGATGATGACTCGTCCGTTGTTCGTCAAGCGGTGTCGGAGCAACTATGCAGTTTTGGCCGTCACCTGGAACGATCGATTCTTGAGCAAGGGATAACGCTCTCTATCGGCGAGAACATGCAT
The DNA here is from genome assembly GCA_020438245.1 of Bacteroidota bacterium. Lineage (GTDB taxonomy): Bacteria > CLD3 > CLD3 > SB21 > SB21 > JAGQUY01. Next base: position 4,494 of record JAGQUY010000153.1, on the reverse strand, counting down.
TTGCAGAGCCTGATTTTCGAACATGTGAGCCGACGATTTACTGAAAACTGGTCGGCGGCGGCCGACCAGCCGGAAGAACATCATATTCTGGTCAGCGCTTTCAACGCTATTGCAGAATTTCAGTTTCTGACTTTGGATCTGACCTTGGAAGAACTACTGGATCAACTGGTTGCCGAGTATGATTCTATTTACCCGTCCCGGGAAGTTCTTCAATTGTCAGAGTTTTTGTTTGACATCAAAGGGTTAAGAGGAGTGCCGGACGATTATTATAACCCACTGAACAGCAATCTCATTTACGTGATCGAAAAACGGCGAGGCGTGCCCATCAGCTTGGCCAGCTTGTACATTCTCGTTGGACATCGCTTGGGATTGCTGATCGAGGGACTGAATTTCCCCGGACATTTCCTGACCCGGGCCCACTCCGGTCGGAAGTCTTTCATTGTCGATTGTTATAATCATGGAAAGTACGTGGATGAAGCCAAGGTCGGCATGCTGAGTCCCGAACTCCGCTCGGCTTTTGCTCATGCCGGGCAGCTCAGATGTGACTCCGCCACGCTCCTGATCAGGGTACTTCGGAATCTTGTGCACGCGTATGCCCACCAGCAAAATCAACCCTGCGTCGAGTTGTTTTCAAGTTTGCTACGTCAGTCCGAAACCAATCAAGCCGACGAGCCATAGTCGATGGCCAACTTCTCAGATCGGGAAGCCTTCATACCCTATCGTCGTGCCGATCTCATCCGGATTTGTATAGAAGACGGAAAACTATCTTCGGATGACAGCAAGCAATTCTCCCATTTCTGCGAAATTCTAAATGCCTACTTCCATTTTCGCTTCCAACGTCGGCTGGAAGATCTCAAGAACAACTTTGCCCCGATAGATCCGGACGCTGACACCGAAACCCTCCACGCTCCAGATCCGACCAAGCAGGCTACCATGGAAGAGCACTTGGTCAACGATTTTGTTGCCGTACTGGAGAGTGCAAACTACGAAAAATTGTCCGAAGAAGCACTACAGGAAGCTTTTCAAGAGGAGTCGTTGATTCCATTAAATACCCATGTCGACTTTGAAGACTACGAGCCTGGACGGGTCATTTTTTACCACCGCGGGGCGCGCGAAGAAACGGTTAAAACCAAGCGGTTTTTCAAAACCGTAGAGCGCAGGTTTGACGCCTTTGAAAGGGTGGTTTTGATGATCAAGTTCAAAGCGAAGCCGCATTTTGATGCGAAAAAAATGGTCACCGAACGGCTTCATTTTACGCCAGGCAAGATGTATGTATATTTGTATAAGAAGATTCCAAAATTCGATCTTGACATCCTATTCCCCAACGTAAACGTAAGCATGAACTGGAAGGACATGATTAAGTTTGGAGTACCCGCGGTGGGAGCGTTGGTACCCATTGCAGTTAAGACCTTGCCGAACTTGATTCTGTTGGCAGGTATTGTCGTGTTCTTTACGATGGGGCCGGCAGCGGCGGCAAAATGGGGAACCAGCGAAGAATCGATGAATAATCTTTTCCCGATTTTGACGGCGATTCTATCTGCGGGGGCGATGCTCGGGGGATATGCATTCAAACAGTACATGAATTATAAAAATAAGCGGTTAAAATTTCTGAAGAACGTAACCGACACGTTGTTTTTTAAGAATCTGGACTGCAACGCCGGAGTTTTTCACAGGTTGGTGGACGAAGCGGAAGAGGAAGAGACAAAAGAAATCATACTGGTTTATTACTTCTTACTGACTCACGACGGACTGACCAAGGAAGAAATCGACGACCTAATTGAAAAGTGGATCGAAGAAAAGTTTCATCACCGACTGGACTTCAACGTTGATAAGGCGTTTGGCAACCTAAGACTGCTTCAGGCAAACAACGGAAGCGGAAATCGATCCATTTTGAGAGTCTCGACAGACGGTCGATGTCATGTACTTGGCATCCAAGAGGCGAAATCGTTGATTGATTACCTCTGGGATAATATTTTTTCCTATAACAGAGACCTTGCTGTTTGAAAAGAACGGTCCTACAAAGCCGTCTTGATCGTGTTTACGAGACGTTTGACAAGAGCTATCTCTCGAGCGATCCGTTACTGCTGGTTCGCCAATTCAACAAGCCGCAGGATCAGGAAATAGCCGCCGTAATGATGTCGGCCCTTGCATTTGGGCAGGTCGGACAGATTCTGCGAGCCGGCCGTCACGCTTTTTCTCTTATGGGGAAATCCCCTTTTCATTTTGTCCAATTCTTTCAGCCGGAACAAGAACTTCGCCGCTGGGAGCAGTTCTACTATAGAATGGTCCGATCATCGGATTTGCTGAGGCTCTTATATAGCCTGCAACACATCCTTAAGCGATACCCGTCTCTCGGAGCATGGGTCAAAGGCCACTATCGGTCGGAGGATGACTATCTCATTGAGACGTGGTCACGGTGCACAAAAGAGATTCGGGCAATCGACTCCAAACAATGGAAATGGACAAAATCGCCAGGCCGCGGTTTTTCCCATCTGTTGCCCGATCCACAAAAACAAAGCGCATCCAAGAGGGCTCACTTGCTTCTGCGATGGATGGTTAGAAAAGATTCTGTTGATCTCGGATTATGGAATGATCTGCCGGCTGAAAAATTGATGATGCCCATTGACACACATGTCGGGCGACTGGCCTATAACATCGGGCTGACCAATCGAACTGACTTGCACAAGAAAACAAGCTTGGAGGTGACTGAGGCGTTGTGGCGGCTTGACCCGAGGGATCCTGTAAAATATGATTTTGCATTATGCCGATTGGGTATTTTAAGCTTTTGTCCACGAAAAAGGGATCGAGTGAAATGTAGGGCGTGTCCAATTGTGGAAATCTGCCGATTGTAGCAGTAAAAACGGCTTAATCTTTTTGGGCTGCCTCCGTATCCGTTTCAAATCGTTCGCAGGAGTCGGACAACTCGATATCCTTTTTGCTCACATTACATCGATATTTGAAGTCCAACTTCTCGGTGCCAAAAAGAACATACGATAAACGATGACGACAATTTTGGCAGACCTTCTTATTGCTGAAGCGGATCGGCTTTCGATTGAGTGCCTGTAGCGCCTGCTGGTTGCCAAGGGCGGTCTTCAGTGTCGTATCATGTGTATTGACCATCTCTTTCATCACCAAGTTCATCAATTTCATAAATTGGTTGACCTGAAAGAGGGTTCGCCGAACTCTCAGAAGAAAGAAAATTTGCACGACCAAGACTGCGACGAACAGCAGGGCCAGAAAAATAATCAGGGATTCTGCGGTGCCGAGCAAGAATAACATCGTACAGTATAAAAAACCGCATCACATAAATCAATGTTTCCCTGATAAGTTCTGCCGACCTGAACGCAAAAAACTTGATCTTTTGAGCTTCGTGATGTACCTTGCTACTTCATAAATAACAAGGGCTTTTATGGACGCATTGAATATAACCGTCCCGGTTGTTGCCGGCGTAGTCATGTTTGTAACGGGATGGTATCTAGCCAAGTTTGTGGGTAGAAACAAAGTCTCCGAAATACGAAAAATCGCGGACAATACGATTCGTGAAGCACATCGAGAAGCCGAAAACATCAAGAAAGATGCCCAGGTGAAGGCGAAAGAACGCTGGCACCAGGTTAAAATGAAGATAACCGGTGAATTTGATGAGCGGGAACGAAAACTCAAGCAATATGAATCCAGATTGACCAACAGGGAGCGGGATGTCAGGCAACGCATGACCAATGCGCTTGACAAAGAACAGCGCCTGCGTCAAATACAGAAGTCCGTGGATGAACAACAAGATCAAATCAAGACCAAACTCGAGCAATTAGACGTAATAGAGCGGGAACAAACAGAAAAACTGGAAAAAATCACTTCTCTCTCCCAGGAAGAAGCTAAAAAACAGTTTCTGGAAAGTGTGTCGAAGCGGGCCCAAAAAGAAGCGGCAGATCTCATGCTGCAAATCAAGGATGAGACGAAACAACGTGCGACGTTTGAGGCGAAGTGGATTCTTGCTGACACGATTCAGCGATTGGCCTCCGAGCAGACGGCAGAGCTGACGCTTACCACCGTTGATTTGCCGAACGAGCGGGTCAAAGGCATCATTATCGGTCGGGAAGGCCGCAACATCAAGGCATTCGAACAAATTACCGGTATCAAGGTTATCGTCGACGATACGCCGGAGGTTGTTGTGCTGTCGGGTTTTGATCCCGTCAAGCGTGAAATTGCTCGTCTGGCAATGACCCGCCTGGTGGAGAATCCGAATATTCAACCTGAACAGATTGAAGATATTGTTGAAAAAGTGAAGCGGCAGGTGGAGGCCATCATGGCCAAGGCCGCTGACGAAGTTCTGAATTCTTTGAACATCAAGAACGTTCCGAGTGAGATGAAACAGCTTCTGGGTCGTTTGAAATATCGAACCAGTTATGGCCAGAATGTTTTGTATCATTCCAAAGAGGTCGCGTTGCTGGCCGGAACCATGGCGGCGGAGCTGGGTTACGATGTTCAACTGGCAAGACG
>JAGQUY010000152.1 GCA_020438245.1 Bacteroidota bacterium | reverse complement strand
CGTCCTGAAGGGCGGCGATTGTCCCGGTTCTTACCCTTTGATTTACGACGACGCCGTTCTCCGCGGTCCTTTTGATTTACGTCCGCGCGGCCGCGTACGTCCTCGGATCTTTCTATTGGCGCAGTTCTTTCAACTTTCGATGCAGGCTTCTCCGTTTTAGGAGACAGCTTAAGTTTCCGGTTCAGGTCGTCAAGATACTTCTTAGCCCAATCGTTTTCAGCCATACTATCCTATTCATTTGAATTGGTTAAACTGTGCCAATAACCGGTCGTAGGTTTCGGCTATATATTCCGGCATCACCTTTATGTCTCCGATGACGGGCATGAAGTTGGTATCGCCATTCCATCGAGGTACAATATGAATATGCACGTGGTCATCAATGCCCGCGCCCGCCACACGTCCCAGATTAATCCCAATGTTAAAACCGTCGGGATTCATGCAACCCTTGAGGGCCGTCACACTCTTCTGTGTCAACTGCATGAGGTCTAGAAGCGTATTCGCGGGCAAGCCGTTCAAATCTGGTACGTGCTGATACGGTACAACCATCAAGTGCCCGTTGTTGTACGGATAAAGGTTCATGATAACAAAGGACAGGGCGCTGCGATGCAGTATGAGATTGCTTTTGTCCGAATCTGCCTGCGGCTTAAAACAGAATATGCAGCCCTCTCCTTCGCTCTTGTCGCCAGCACTGATGTAGCGCATTCGCCACGGTGCCCATATTTGAGTCGGCACGATATCTCCCTTTAATGATTTCCAGACGGGGCATCCGTCCACATTCCATGTTCCTTAATCAATGCAATCAGACGCTCGTCCGCTTGTTTCATGTCAACATTGCGCTCCACCAATTCTTTCCCGACATATAAGTTGATCCTCCCAACACTCGCACCGACGTATCCAAAATCCGCATCTGCCATCTCTCCAGGCCCGTTTACGATGCAGCCCATAATCGCAATTTTCACACCCTTTAAATGGCCGGTTTTCGTTTTGATTCTGGAGGTAACTTCCTGAAGATCAAACAGGGTTCTTCCGCAGGACGGACACGAGATGAACTCCGTTTTTGAAATTCTCAATCTGCAAGCCTGCAAAATGTTGTACGCCAGTCGAACGTTATCCTGAACAGATAGACTCGAATCCACAATCGAAATTGAATCCCCGATGCCATCACAAAGCAGTGTGCCCAACTGGGTGGCCGCGTCATAAAGTACGGGCTTATCCTGTCCAACATATCGCAGGGCAAGCGGCGTTATGAGATTGAGTTTATGAAGAATCTCAACAAACCGACGAGCCGGATGAATCAAAGAGTCGCCAACTACCTCCAGGCCGATATTTCTGAAATCAGAATTGAGAGCTGACGAAACCAATTGTGCTGCACGTGAAAAACATTCGGGGTTCCCGCTGTTCACTGAAATTTGGAGAATAAGCTTTTCCTTCTTTACGGCTGTCTTAAGGAGGGATGACCACGTGGACTCCAAATCCTTGCCTTCTGCCGGCATGGGAAAGGTCACCATGTCCGCCAAAGGATAAACCTCGTCAAACGATTCAGCCTGGAAACCGCATACCAAGTTCAGGTTGATCGGAAGCTGAGCGTCGTCAATACGAGATCTTACCTGCCTTAGGATTTCCGGTATGGGGACAGTCCCGCATTCCAACCGGATGCTGTCGGGCAAAGCATCCCCCCTGGATTTCATTTTCTTAATTGAATCGATGACATCATCCGCGTCCTCTGGCGTTAGCGGGAGTTCAACACGAACGTGATGAACGCCGCCCATGCTGTGCACAGCGGCTTCGACCGCTTGCGTCCACCTTCGGCTGTATTCGAACGGGTTGTGAAAAGAATAAGAAACCGATGTTTGACTCTCCGGACTGGTCCTTAAACATCCAACTATGTGGCGTGCTGCGGGAATTTCGTGAAGGGAGTCTTCTGTAAGAGAAACCCGCACGGTATCCCCCAAGCCATCGGCTAGCAACGCGCCAATCCCCACGGCCGATTTGATTCGGCCGTCATCGCCGTCTCCAGCCTCCGTGACGCCCAGATGGAATGGGTAGTTCATGCCACGCTCCATCATTCGGGCAGCAAGAAGCCTGTATGCAGCGATCATAACTTGAACATTCGATGCTTTCATAGACAAAACAATATCGTGGTAATCGTACCTCTCGCAAATGTCCACGAACTCAAGAGCCGACTCAACCATTCCAAGAGGCGTGTCGCCAAAACGATTCATGATACGATCGGACAACGACCCATGGTTGGTCCCGATCCGCATTGCCACGCCATTGGTTTTGCACTTCAGAACCAATGGTTTGAAAGATTCTTCAATCCGTTCCAACTCCTCTGCATAGGCACGGTCACTGTATTCAAGAACCGCAAATTTCTTTTTGTCCGCATAATTGCCGGGATTAATACGGACTTTCTCAACAAATTCAGCTGCTTTCAACGCAGCATTTGGCGTAAAATGAATATCGGCCACAATCGGCACATGCAGGTTGTCCCTGCGAAGTGTGTCGCGTATCTCCTTCAGGTTTTCCGCTTCTTTTATTGAGGGTGCTGTCACCCGAACAATTTCACACCCGGCGTGGTACAGTTCTTTTATCTGTCGAACTGTCTCCTTGGTATCCAAGGTGTCACTCGTGGTCATGGATTGAATTCGAATCGGGTTTTGGCCTCCAATTCCAACTGTACCGACCATGACCTCCCGTGTCGTTCTCCGGCGGTATCCCGATTCATCTTCGCAATACCGGCGCATTTTCTCGGGATTGAGTATTCTGGGGATGGCTTGCACGCTCATGCAAATTGCTTCTGATCCGAACGTTGAATACGGCCCACGCCGGATTCTATCTTCTTGACCACTTGGTTAAGGTCATCATCCGGTGTGTCTTGGGGCGCAGTCAGCGCCAAGATGAACGACTCCTTTTGGGCTCCGAAAATATTCCAAGCTCGCACTACCATTGTCCCAGATCCAATAATGACAGGACGGCGCATATCCGGTGTGTAATTTTGCGCCACTGCCACATTCATGGCTTGAATGACATATCTCAATTCGTCTCCATCGAGGAGCCTGGAGCCAACCGTAAGCTTCGGTTTGCGCTCCGTGTCATACAGCCCGACTGCGGCTAAATCTTTCTTGTTCACATAGTGCATCATGAGCATAAGCAGACCATCGTCATTTTGGGCGGCTCTCTGTTTGCGTCGATCAAAAAATTGCCGGATGACCTTGATTTGTCCCTTGAGTTTGTTACCCGCACAAACAGGATGGGAAACGTAGCAGGATCGCCCCCTGCACGTATCCAGCGGTTCACCGCACAATTGTGCCCGCCAATACTCGGTAGTCGGAACCATTCTGGCTGTGATCGCCTCCCTCGTCAGGGAACCGCCGTCCTCATTGCATCCGACATATAACACGGCGTCCCACAAAAAGGCATGTATGTCCGCGAGCTCATACGGACTCGCTTTTTCGATCATCTCATCAAACGCCTCATCGTCGTATACATTCTTGATGAGCTGAATTTTGTACTCGCGGCTCAACGTTCCCTGAGCCATACTTTCTTCCTCCTTACCTCAAGCTTCTGCTTTGAATTCGCGGGTCATCAAGTCGTACACAGCATCCTTGGGGTTCTTATTCTCGAATATAACCCGATAAACCTGTTCTATAATTGGCATTTCAACTTCATGTTTTTGAGCAAGGGCATACGCGGCTTTGGCAGTCTTGACTCCTTCGGCCACCATTTTCATGGAAGCAAGAATATCGTCGAGTTTCATACCGCGTCCCAGTTGAATTCCAACACTCCGGTTACGACTCAGGTCTCCGGTGCACGTTAACACAAGATCACCCATTCCCGATAAACCCAGGAAGGTCATTTCCTTCGCCCCCATTTTCTTTCCTAATCTCAGAATCTCGGCGACTCCCCTGGTTATCAATGCGGCACGGGTATTGTGCCCAAACCCCAGACCGTCACTGATGCCCGCAGCGATCGCGATAACGTTTTTCAGCGCGCTGGCCAGTTCGGCGCCCACGATATCGTCGGACGTATATACGCGGAATCGTTCACTTGCAAAAATTCCTTGGCAATACTTGGCCACTTTTTCGTCTTTGGCTGCAATCGTGACGGCGGTAGGAGCTCCGGCGGCAACTTCCTTGGCAAAACTGGGGCCGGACAGAAACGCCAGGTTGTGATGATGTTCATCCGGCAAGATCTGTTCCAACAATTCGGACATCGTAAGCAGTGTCTCGTTCTCTATGCCTTTGGTACAATTGACAATTATGGTGCCGGGTTCAAGAAACGTGACAATCTGGGACATCACCGCCCTGGTCGCATGAGAAGGATTGGCTTGAACAATAATCTTCTTCCCAACTACCGCCTCTTTCAACACATGGGTTGCTTTTATGTTATACTCCAGTTCAAATGACGGTAGGTAAACTTTGTTCTCCCTCTGAGTGTTTATCGTTTCTGCCACCGAGGCTTCAAATGACCAAAGGGCAATGTCATACCCTTTCTTCGACAGGTGAATAGCCATTGAGGTTCCGAAGCTGCCGGCTCCAACTACTCCAATATCTATATTGCCATCATCCAAGACCCACCTCAGGTTAAGTTGTTGATCCGCTCTAACATGAAGTAAAATATAGATATTTGCTCTTTTCGAGGCAAGGCCAATCGCTGACGAATCCGGTTTTCACTTGAAAAATACGTAATGGACAATTAAGTTGAGTACAGGCTTAGAAGTTTCTAGTTTTATGAATTTTTGAGAGAGCGGAGAAAATTATGACCATCTGGATCGAAAGCACACCCGGGTTTCTGACCGGAAGTGATGCATATGGCCGGACGATTGTCGGATCTTTTGACAGTTCTGAGATAGCGAAAGCATGTGCGGATTTTTTGCAGAAACAGGCACCCGTAGCCGAAAGGAAAATCCAAGTCAAGACAATCCCAAATGCGATGAGCGTTTTGGATGCATTGGATGAGGAGGATTTGCTTTTTTCCATTTTTATCAATTTCTATAATGAGGTTGGAGG
>JAGQUY010000151.1:9808-10242 GCA_020438245.1 Bacteroidota bacterium | reverse complement strand
GCGCTCGGTTCGGGACCGAGAGGTCGGGAGTTCGAATCTCCCCACCCCGACATTACAAGCACCAACCCCATGCAAACATTCCTGAAAAATGCGTGGACGATATTTCAAAAAGATATTCGTCTGGAAAAGCGGACTCGCGAATCGTTCAGTGCGATGTTCGTATTTGCGGTGCTCGTCCTGGTGACGTTTAATTTCACCATGACTCCGGATAAGGAACAGATTCTGCAATTGGGGCCCGGCATTCTCTGGGTCGCTTTCACGTTCGCGGGTACTCTGGGCCTGAACCGCGCGTTCGCTGCGGAAAGCGAAAACGGAAATTTTCAGGCCCTGATGATGCTCCCCATCGACAAAAGCTCCATTTATCTGGGTAAACTCTTCTCCGGTCTGCTGTTCATGCTGCTTATGGAAGTCTTTGTGATCCCCCTTTTCGTCGT
>JAGQUY010000151.1:0-9771 GCA_020438245.1 Bacteroidota bacterium | reverse complement strand
TTTGGTCGGAAATACCCTGGCTCCTCGCGATTTGCATTCTGGGAACCCTGGGGTTTGTTGCCACGGGAACGGTTTTTTCCGCCATCGCCCAAAATACCCGCATGCGTGAAGTGTTGCTTCCGATTCTCCTCTTCCCCGTTGCAGTCCCGGCTATAATAGCTTCCGTGGAGGCAACCGGTGTCATCCTCCGTCATGAACCCATCGCCGACCTGATCGACTGGGTGAAAATCCTCGCAGGATACGACATCATTATCATGACGGCGTCGTTGGTGACGTTCGAGTACGTGATCGAAGATTAGACAAAATTCTTGAATCCCTAGATCATTTTTGCTAAATACGCAGTTCAGCTTGTAAATCAACAAAGGACTCGTCATGGCAGTTGCTGATCAAACAGCCAAGAAAACTTCGGCCAATGCAAACAGGACCGATCTGAAGAAATGGTACCAACTTGCTCACCAGAGCCGTCTCATAGACCAACAGGCTTCCACGTTTATCAGGCAAGCAAAAGGTTGGTCCTATCTGGCAACCTGCGGAGGTCATGAAGGCATCCAACTTGCCCTCGGACTCTCGTTTCGCCAAGGTATAGATTTCCTATTTCCCTACTACCGCGATCAACTTACCTGCCTGTCGGCAGGTCTGACGCCGTATGAAATCATGTTGAATGGGTTGAGCCGGCGGGATGATGTGGCAAGCGGCGGACGGCACATGTCCAATCACTTTGCAAAGCCCGAAATCCAAATCGAGAACGTGAGTTCCTGTGTTTCCAATCACACGCTGCATGCAGTCGGAGTTGCACGTGCCATCAAATACTACAAATCCAAGGGCATTGCGTACGCCAGTTTCGGAGATGCGTCCTCGTCTGAAGGATACGTATACGAGGCCATGAACGGTGCAAGTCGAGAGCAATTGCCGGTTATTTTTGTGATTCAAAACAATCATTTTGGAATTAGTGTGCCAACCGAAGAGCAAACGGCCAACTATGTTGTATCCGAAAACTTCAAAGGGCTTAAGAACCTCCACATCGTCAATTGCGACGGCAAGGATTTCTTTGACAGCCGCCGTGCCATGGATGAAGCTATTGCATATGTGCATTCCGGAAAAGGACCGGCCATCGTGCATGCCGATTGCATCCGCATGAATGCGCACTCAAACAGCGACCGTCACGAACTCTACCGCTCCCCGGAAGAATTGGAAGAAATGCAAAAGCTGGATCCTCTCCGTAAATTTCGTGCATTTCTGGTTGAAGAGCGGATCTTCAGCGAAAAAGATATCGCAGGTATTGAAGAGGAAAATAAGAAGATTATCGAAGACGCGGCCGCACGGGCTGAGATGGCCGCACCGCCCGACCCGGAAACAGCCTTGCAATTTGTAACTCCGGCACCCTATCAAACAGACGAGACGCCCGTTCCCGAGGCTGAGCCAAGCGAGAAAATGCGCGAGGCCATCAATCGGACGTTGCAGGAAGAGTTCCGGCACAACCCGGACACCTTTCTTTGGGGGCAGGATGTTGCATCCAAGGAAAAAGGCGGAGTTTTCCTGCTTACCAAAGATATGCAGCAGGCTTTTGGCCGCGATCGAGTGTTTAATGCGCCAATTGCCGAAGATTTTATCGTGGGAACCGCCAACGGCATGTCACGCTTCAAGGACGATATACGAATCGTTATTGAAGCTGCCCAGTTCGCTGACTACGTCTGGCCGGCCATGGAACAAATCGTGGAAACAAGTCATGAATATTACCGGTCCAATGGTCAGAACTGTCCGAATATTACCATTCGCCTTGCAAGCGGCGGTTACATTGGAGGCGGCCTGTATCATTCACAGAACGTCGAAGGGATTATGGCCAATCTTCCGGGCGTCAGGATCGTGGTACCCTCCTTTGCCGACGACGCCTGCGGCTTACTGAGAACGGCCATCCGTTCGAGGGGCATTACGTTTTTTCTGGAACCCAAGTTTCTTTACAATCAAATTTTTGCGCAGAGTCCCAAGACTGGACCCGATCACTTTGTGCCGTTCGGCAAAGCCCGAATACGCAAAGAGGGAACCGACCTGACCATCGTTACCTACGGAACGCCCGTACACTGGTCAATCCGGGCGGCCAACAAACTCGCCGATCGCGGACACAGCGTCGAAGTGATTGACATCCGATCGATCCTCCCGCTTGATATGGATACGATTGCAGCCTCGGTTCAAAAAACCAGCCGTGCACTTGTAGTTCATGAAAATCAAGCCACCGGCGGGTTTGGCGGAGAAATTGCGGCGCGCATTGCCGATCGATGTTTTACATCCCTCGATGCTCCCGTCAGGAGATGCTGCAGTGAAGACGTTGCAGTTCCTTTCTCCAGGATCTTGGAAGCCGCTGTATTGGTGAACGAAGAAAGGATCCTAAAGGCCGCTGAAGAGACACTTTCGTTTTAAGGCAACTCTTACCCTAAGAAAAAGGCAGTCCGTTGGACTGCCTTTTTCGTTACTGCAGATATGCAGGTTATCAACGTCTCTTTTGCTTTGAAGTCTTACTCCTGACGCGAATTTTCTTTATAGCTTTTTTCTTTGTGGTCTTTTTCGCCTTTGGCTTGCTTTTCTTGCGTGATTTCGCTGCCGGTGTGGCCGATTTGAATTTCTTCAGCGTCTTCTTGGCTACTTCGACCACCCGGTCGACCGTGAACCCAAACTCCTGAATCAACGCCTTCAGCGGCGCGCTCTCACCGAACTCTCTTTGGGCGACCAGTCCGCTGTCCGCATCAATACCCGTGTACCGCCGCCATCCAAAACTGGATGCCGCCTCAATGGCTACTCGGCACCGTACTTCAGATGGAAGGACTTTTTCCCAATATGCATCCCCCTGCCGTTCAAACTGACTCCAGCAAGGTAAACTTACAACACGGCACTTGATCCCTTCTTTGGAGAGACGTTCATACGCATCCACGGCAAGCTGTACTTCGGATCCCGTTGCGATCAAAATAATTTCCGGCAGACCTTTGCAATCGGCCAATATATAGCCACCCCTCAATAGTCCGTCGGCCGAAGCATACTTCTTACGATCGAGCGTCGGGAGTGCCTGGCGGGTTAGAATAAGCGCGGCCGGTTTGTCCTTCAACGACATGACATACTTCCAGGCGGCAACCACCTCATTGGCATCCCCGGGACGAATCACTTCAAGATTTGGGATGGCACGTAACGAGGCAATCTGTTCGATCGGTTGATGTGTGGGGCCGTCCTCCCCAACGCCGATGCTGTCGTGGGTGAAAATGAATATGGCCGGCTGCTGCATGAGCGCCGCGAGTCGAAAGGTTGGTCGCATGTAATCGGAGAATATCAGGAAACCCGAGCCGTATGGCCGCAGCTTGCTCAAAGTCATACCGTTGACAATGGACCCCATGGCATTCTCGCGAACGCCAAAATGAAAATTCCGCCCGTTGTATTTTCCTCTCTGAAAATGCTCAGCGTCTTTAATCAGCGTTTTCGTCGAAGGTGCCAAATCGGCGGCTCCCCCGAGAAGCCAGGGCACCGTCGCAGCAACCGCATTGAGGACCTTCCCATTGGATTCTCTCGTGGCCATTCCTTTGGCATCCGCCGGAAAGACGGGCAGCGTGCGTTCCCAGTTTTTGGGCAGTTTACGTTTCATCATCAAATCAAAGGATTCGGCAAGTTCCGGATATTCCATCGAGTATTTTTTGAACATCAAGTTCCAGTCGTTTTCGACATCGGCGGCTTTGGCTTTCAGATTTCGGGCAAACTCTTCGGCCTCGGGAGGCACATAAAACGTTTTTTCCGGATCCCAACCGTAGTTTCGTTTGGTTGCCTTGATCTCCTCGTCCCCCAGCGGTTCACCATGAGCCGACTGGTGGTCTTGCTTGTTGGGTGCGCCCCAGGCAATATGACTGTCAACAATAATCAACGACGGACGTCCTTTGGTATCCCACGCTTTACCTACGGCGCTTGAGAAAGCCGCCGTGTCATTTGCATCCGACAGATGCTGAACTTCCCATCCATACGCTTTGAACCGGGCGGATACGTCCTCGGTAAAAGCAAGGGAGGTGGAACCTTCGATCGTTATTCGATTACTGTCATATATCCAAATCAGATTATCCAAACCCAGATGTGCGGCCAGGGAGGCGGCCTCGCTTGAAACACCCTCCATCATACATCCGTCCCCGGCGATAGCGTACACGCGATAGTCCACTACCTTATATCCCGGCCGATTGAAATATTCTTCAAGCCATTTCTCGGCAATCGCCATGCCCACACTATTCGCAACGCCCTGGCCCAGAGGACCCGTGGTTGTTTCAATTCCCGGCGCAAGACCGTACTCCGGATGGCCGGCGCACTTACTGTGCAATTGGCGAAAATTCTTGATATCCTCCAAGCCGATATCGTAGCCGCAAACGTGGAGTGTTGAATATAACAACATCGAGGCGTGACCGGCGGACAGAATAAAACGGTCACGGTTGGCCCATTCGGGATTCGCAGGATTATGCCGCATGAGATCTTTGTACAGTGTGTACGACAACGGAGCCAGTGCCATGGGCGTTCCCGGATGACCTGAATTCGCTTTCTGCACGGCATCCATGGACAGCGTTCGAATGGTATTCATTAAGAGCGCATCTCTTGTTGCGTCGGTCGGCATGGTTTGCTCCCGCGGTTAATTCGAAAATTCAACAAATGGATAGATAATAAGAGAAGGTAACCCTTACCACCGAAAACACCAACAAAAAAATAGATATCCCTAATCGGGAATTACGACCGATTCCAATCCTTCTTCAGGCGCCGGTGTTTTCATATCGAGCGCCTCCATGGTTTTCACAAGGATTTTTGCTACGGCCAAATTCCGGAACCATTTGTGATTTGAAGGGATAATATACCATGGAGCATCTACCGTGCTGCAATGGTTAAGGACATCTTCAAAGGCCTCCATGTACTGATCCCACAACAGTCTTTCCTTGACGTCGTTCTTGGAGAACTTCCAATGTTTTTCCTTATTTTGAAGACGCTCTTCCAGCCTTTTCTTTTGCTCCTCTTTGGAAATATGAAGATAGAATTTTACCACGGCAATTCCATTGTCGATCAATAGCTGCTCAAACTGGTTGATCTTCTTGAATCGCCGTCGAGCCTCTTTGTCTGTCACCCACTTGTGCACTCTGGTCACAAGAACATCTTCATAGTGGGATCGATTGAAGATACCGACCATACCCTTTGGCGGCACGGCAATGTGATAGCGCCACAGAAAATCATGCGATCGTTCCAGATCGGTAGGGGCCTTGAAACTTCGCACCTGGCAGCTCTGAGGATTTATTCCCCGCATAACATGTTTAATGGTCCCGTCTTTTCCGCCTGCGTCCATCGCCTGCAAAATAATCAGCAATCCGTGTTTCTTTTCCGCGTACATCAATTCTTGCAGATCGATCATTTTCATGTTCAGTTTCTTGAAATCCTCCCTGGCATCCTCGGCGGACTTGATGTCTGAAGTATCGGCCGGATCGTAATCCGCCAATCGAATGTTCTTCTTAGGCGGAACCCGTAATTCTTTGATCATGGTGGAACTCCTTGCGTTTCGTTGTTCAACACTTCACACTCCGTCGCAAGAAGAGGCAGGAAAATAGAAGCAGAGGGGCGAAAAAAAAGCACATCCAAGGCAATCGTGGTGGTCTATTCAGTTTTTGTGCTCTTCAAGAGAACGTACGAAAGAAGGTCACACGCTGCAAACAAAATCAAAGACGTGTTGAGACCTCGTCTCAGCGCATCTTTGCGTCTTGAATCGGAAAGCAGCTTGAAAAAGTTCAAATTATTCTATATGATTGATCGTTTGTTAACCAGAAGGATGACATGAAGGTTTCGCTCAATTGGATTCGGGACTATGTGGATATCGACAGCGATGCGGAGGCGATTGCCCGCAAGCTAACCCTGGCCGGGCTGGCCGTTGACGCCATCGACGAAATCAATCCTTTTCCCGGCGTGATCGTAGGTCGGGTATTGGAGGTGACCAAACATCCCAATGCGGACAAGCTCTCCCTCACTCTGGTTGACCTTGGTACTGAACAAGTCAGAATCGTTTGCGGAGCCAGTAATGTCGCTGTCGGGCAATGGGTTCCCGTCGCCACGGTTGGCTCAATCCTGCCGGGAAACTTTGAAATCAAGAAAGCCAAAATTCGCGGTGAAGAATCCTTAGGCATGATCTGCTCAAAAAGCGAATTGGGTTTTGAGACGGGAAAGTCCCCTGGCATTTGGGAGTTGGATCCAATCAAAGAGCTGAGAACAGGCCAACCCTTTGCATCTTACCTTGGCTTGGAAGATGTTATACTGGATATTGACGTTACTTCAAATCGTCCAGACTGTTTGAGCATGATCGGAATTGCACGTGAAATTGCCATTCTTGAGGGAACTGATCTCCGTCTCCCCGATACTTCAGTGGCCGAGTCTGATATGCCGGTAGAGGACCTTGCGCAAGTATCCGTAGAAGATAGCGACGGATGTCCTCGGTATACGGCGCGCGTCATCCAGGGCGTCACCATTGGGGCGTCGCCCTCATGGTTGTCGTCACGACTGGAGGCCATCGGATTGAGATCGATCAATAATATTGTGGATGTTACCAACTTCGTTATGATGGAGACCGGTCAGCCGCTTCACGCTTTCGACTACGATCAAATTCAGGATCACCAGATCGTCGTCCGGCGCTCAAGAGCCGGTGAGATGTTTCAGACGCTTGACGGCAAGTCGCACACATTGAATGAAGACGTTGTGATGATTTGCGACAGTAGCCGTTCTATCGCACTGGGAGGAATTATGGGCGGCAAGAATTCTGAAGTGACCGATGCGACAAAAAACATTCTTCTGGAATCAGCGACCTTTGACCTTAAACGAACCCGGCGGGCATCGAGACTTCTGGGAATTCAGAGCGACGCATCCAACCGGTTTGGCCGGGGCGTCGATCCGGAAGGTACCATTACCGCACTGAATCGCGCGATGGAGTTGATCCGTCGGCTTAGTGGAGGAAAGGTTGCCAAGGGATTTTGCGAGAAGCGTGCCACCCCTGACCGCTCCTTGCCAATTGAGTTGAAAAGCGATGATGTCGAGAAACTTTTGGGCATGAAGATCCCGGATAGGGACATCGAATCCATCCTGAAAAAGCTCGGATGTCAGGTTGAACAGGCCGCCGGTGGATGGCGAGCAGTTCCGCCCTCTTTCCGCGGGGACCTGAATCGGTCTGTCGATCTCATCGAAGAAATTGTACGGATCTTTGGATATGACCAAGTTCCCTATTCCGGCGGTGCGGTCGTTGCTTATGCGCAAGAAGAGAACCGATCGGAAAGATTTACAGCGACCCTGCGGAACTGCATGAAGGAGTTATCCTTTAACGAAGTGGTGACAAACCCGATGGTCCGAGCTGCCGATCAGGCCTTGGTGAAACCTCATGCGCAACTTGTACGGTTGCTCAATCCAATTAACGAAGAGATGGCTGTCATGAGGGCCTCCCTACTTCCAAGCCTACTGGAAGTGGTGCGAGGAAATTTGAGTCGAAAGAATCACGACATTAGAATTTTCGAGATTGGCAGATGTTTTTCCAAACAAAAGGACAATGAATTGGCTTTGGAGTCCCCGACCCTCGCGGCTTGTGTGGTCGGGAATCGTCAACCCGGGCATTGGAGCAGCAAGCCGGAACCATTTGATTTTTTCGATCTAAAGAATGTAATATCAAGTGTTTGCAGGAAGTTTCTGCTTGACACTCTACAGTTTAGTCATTATCATGATGATATATTTACTCAAGATGCACTGCAAGTGACCGGTCAGTCCGGCGTGGTTCTGGGATATTTCGGCAAGCTCAATAAGAGTTTGCTTCGACATTTTGACATCGATAGTGAGGTTTGGTATATCGAATTACCCTACCTTACTCTTCAACAACATGCGCAATTCAAAAAGACTTACCAGCCCATTTCCAAGTTCCCCTCGATTGAGCGCGACCTCGCATTCGTCTTGGATAGAAACATACCTGCGGCTGACGTCCTGCGGGATATTAAAGGCAGGGGTGGTGAAAACCTGGCTACGGTTGACGTGTTTGACCTTTACAGAGGAAATCAGGTGGGAGCAGGGCAGAAAAGCTTGGCCTTCAACCTCCAGTTTCGTTCTTCAGAAAGAACCCTTACGGATATTGAGGTGGATCGCTCCATTCAGGCGATTGTTCAGTCCGTTCAGAAAAAGTTTAATGCCAGTTTGAGATGAAGACAACGAAAACGAAAACTGTAAAAAAACAGACCGTTGAATTGGTTCCGAATTTGTATATGGAGTCTCTTGAGCGAAAGATTGACCAGTTCGTTCAAAAACATCAATCGTTATCAGAAGAATGCGAGATGCTTCGCAAACAAATTCAGTTTACTCAATCGGGCAGTACAGAGACCCTCGGGGCCAAGACCAAGGAACTGGAGACGAAGGACGATATTATTCGGCGCCAGCAGCAACTGATCAAATCCAAAGATGCGGCGGTTCAGGAACTCCAGATTGCCTACAACAGCCAGCGAAAAGAAATCGAAGAATTGAATGAAGAAACGTCACGCCTGCGCGATCAGGTGGGCCAATTGAAATCCGGTTTTGAATCAAGCCAGGCGATGCTTGCGGAGGAGACGCGTCAGCGGGTTCGTCAGCATATCGAGTCGGCGATGAACAGACTGGACAAACTTGAAAGAGCAATACAGAATAACGACAGAAGTTTTGAACACACCGAAGAAACGGTGACAGAAGAGTGAACAAGAGCACGGCCAAAGTCAACATTTACGGGTCCGATTATGTGATCAAGGGAGATGCCCAGGCCGATCACATTGAAGAGGTGGCCCGATTTGTCGACTCGAAAATGCGAGAAATCAACCGAACGGGAACCATCAAGTCCCCGCTCAAGGTGGCGATATTGGCCGCCTTGAATATCGCCGATGAATTCTTAAAAACCCGGGAAGACCAGTCCAACACCGTCCAAAGCATGGAATTGAGAGCTCGACGTTTGATAGAAAAGCTCGATGAATTCGTTCCGGAGGACGAAACGGAACTCCCGGTTGAACATACAAACTCACCGGCCATCTCTCTCTTTTCGCAGGAATAGTCTCCTCTTCCCCACCGTTTTGACCCGAGTGTGTTGCAAACATCAACGTATGCAACAAAAGGGCTGAAACTCATGACGATCGTAATATTCATACTGTCAGCATTGGTGCTGGTGGTGGGCGCCTTTATCCTGGGACAGTTTTATGCAGTCCGGATACATGTTGCCAAACGGATTCGAGAAGCGGACCAGGAGGCCAAGAACATACTGGCCAATGCCGTCAACGATGCGGAAACGCTCAAGAAAGAGAAACTTATCGAAGTTTCCGACGAGTGGTACCGCAAGCGTCAGGATTTCGAAGATCACACCAAGGCTCAGCGAACCCAGATCAAGAATCAGCAGGATGAATTGCTTAAACGGGAAAGAAGCGTTGAGCAAAAAGGCGACGTCATCACCCGCAAAGACAAAGAACTGACCCAGCGGGAAACGCTCTTGAATCAACGAATGGATGAAGTTTCAAAGCGGAAGGCCCAATTGGACAGTCTCCTGACTTCCGAAAATCAAAAGCTCGAACAGATTGCACGAATGACCAGCGAGGATGCCAAAAAGCAACTGATGGCCAATCTGACGGAACAAGCGCGTTCCGAATCGGCACAAATGATACGAAACATCAAGGAAGAAGCCCAAACGCAGGCACGTGACCAGATTCGTAATATTCTGCTTCAAGCCATCAATCGTACTGCCATCGATCATAC